>JACQVT010000351.1 GCA_016209665.1 Planctomycetota bacterium
AGTCAAGTGAGAAGTGAGAAGTGAGAAGTGAGAAAGAAAACAGCCAGTAGGCCCAGCGACGGAGGCGCGGAAGGGACCGAAGCGAGGACCCATGACTTCTTCTCCGTGGTTTCTTCCCTGCGCTCTCGGCGTCTCTGCGGTTCCATCTGCTATCTCCGACTATCCAAGGTACGTGACGCGGCGGGCGGCGGTGCGGTGGGCGATCAGCGTCAGGGCCAGGATGATGAGGAACATGATCCAGGCCATGGCGCAGGCATAGCCCATGTGTAGATACTCGAACGCCTGGGCCCACAGATACACGGTATAGAACAGCGTCGAGCGGGCGGGGTTGCCCGCGCTGCCGCCCATCGGTCCGCCGCCCATGATGTAGGCCGCGGCGAAGAATTGCATGATGCCGATCAGGCCCATGATGAGCGTGAAATAGATGACGGGTGACAGGCACGGCAGCGTGACGTGGAACAGCCGCCGCCACCAGCCGGCCCCGTCGATCTCCGCCGCCTCGTACAACTCGCGGGGCACGTCTTGCAGGCCGGCCAGATACACGATCATCGTGCCGCCCATGCCCCAGATGACCATGATGGCCAGGGCCGGCTTGGCCCAGAGGGGGTCGCCCAGCCAGGTTGGGCCGGCCAGGTGCACCCGGGTCGTGCTGCCGCACGCGGCCAGCGTGCCGTTGACGAGGTGGTTCACCGGTTCGAGCGCGCCGTCCAAGGCATAGTTGAGGATGCCGTATTGTCCATTGAACACCCACAACCACAACAGGGCCGACGCGACGATCGGCACCAGCGACGGCAGGTAGAAGATCGTGCGGAACACGGTCAGCCCGCGCACGCCGCTGTTGAGCAGGGTGGCGATGAACAGGGCGGTCGTCATGCCCGCGGGCAGCACCAGGGCCGCGAGAACGAACGTGTTCCGCAGGGATTTGTAGAACACCTGATCGCCGGTGAGGTCGCGGTAGTTCTGCACGCCGATCCACACCGGCGGCTGCAAGGTCGAGTAGTCGCAGAAGCTCAGGTACGCCGACGAAACGATCGGGTACGCCAGGAACGTCAGCAGCCCGATGAGCCAGGGAGCGGCAAACAGCAGACCGTTGCGAAGCTGTCGTCGCTCGACGCGGCTCACGGCGTGGCCTCCCGGGCCCGCTGCCGCAACGCGAGCGACTGCTGACTGCGCTGCCAGACGGCGGCCATCCGCGTCTGGACGGCCCGCAGGGCCGCCTCGGCCGTGTAGGGCTGGCCGGTGGCCGGGTCGGTCTGGAGCAGGCGCATCTTCTCGACCGCGGCCCGGATCTCCGCGCTGTACTGCGTCCAGATGGCGATGTCGGGGTAGTACCACACGCCGGGCCCGCGCGACAGGTCGATGAACAGCCCCACGTAAGGGTGCGGGTGGCGTTTCAGGAAATCGTCGCTGACCTGAGCCAGGGGCGTGTTCTTGCGCTGGCCGAGATTCAGCGTCTCCATGCCCCTCTGCGAGCTGACGTAGCGGAGGAACTCCCAGGCGGCCTCGCGGCGGTCGGGCGGTACGCCGGCGGGGATGATGAGCACGTCGGCGTCGGCGAGGGTGAAGTTCTCGGGGCCGCGGGGTGTCTTGGGCCACGGGGCAGCTCCGTAGTTCATGCCCGGTGCGTACTGGCTGATGTAGTTGTGGAGCCACACGCCGTGCAGCACCATCGCGAGCTTGCCGGCGAAGAACGGGTTTTGCGGCGAAGAAAAGTTGCCGAACCCGCTGGCAAACCGCTTGATCCGCTCGACGCCGTAGTGGCGGCTGTAGCTCTGGATCCATTCCAGGGCCTCGATGGCACCCGGCGTTAAGGCCGTGATCCGCTGCGACGCGGCGTCGAACGGCTGGCCGCCGAACCAGGCCCCGTAGGAGGGGATGAACCAGTCGGGTTCCGTGGGCAAAAAGCCCATCTGCACGATGTTGCCGTCGGCGTCGATTTTCGTCAGCCTGGCCGCGATCTCGTCGAGTTCGGCGATCGTCCGCGGCGGGCGCTCGGCGTCCAGGCCGGCGGCCCGGAACATCGCCTTGTTCCAGTACAGGGCGGTGGCCCCCGGCGTGGTGGGGACGGCCCACATCACACCGCCGTGGGTGCACATGTCGGCATAGACCTTGATCCAGTGGCCCCGGCCGATGCCGTCCCGCTGCAGGTAGTCGTCCAGCGGGGTCAGCACGCCCCGCTCGGCGAAAGGCACCACCATGAACGACCACAGGCCGGCCACGTCGGGCGGGTCGCCGCCGGCCGTCGCGGCCAGGATCCGCTTGTCGATCGCCCCGAGCGTGTGGACGTGCACGAAGATGCGGTCCTGCGAGCGGTTGAAATCGTCGACCACCCGCTGCATGGCTTCGCCCTCGAAGCGGGTCCACTTCTCCCAGTAGGTGAGGTGAACCTTCCCGTCCCGCGCCGGCGGCGGATCGCAGCCGGCGACCAGACCCAACATCGCGGCGCCCCCCGTCAGGGCGGTCAGCAGGGATACCAGCGATCGACGACCGATGCCGACACGCGACATGGCGATCATGTTGAGCGATCGGCAGACGGGATTCAAGTGACGAGCAGCGGTACACCTGCTACGCCTGCGCGATCATGCCCGACCACGTCCATCTTCTGATCCGCAAGCACAAAGACCAGGCTGAGCAGATGATTGCGCATCTCCAGGAGTCCAGCCGCTTGCGGCTTCGCGAATCCCGACCGGTCGCGGTGATGGCAACACGCGAATGCCCCCGGCGCGTCCACCGGGGGCTTTGCGGCGCCGAGCGCGGGTGCTACACTGGTTTTGTCATGAAGATTCGAGCGATCAAGGCGCATCGGCAGGAGCCCGTGGTGATGTCCGGGGCCAAGGGGGCCCGGATTCGCGTGCTCATCGGGCCGGACGACGGGGCGGGCAACTTCCACATGCGGCACTTCGAGGTCGAGCCCGGTGGCTGCACCCCGCACCACCAGCACGATTACGAGCATGAAATCCTGGTTCTCAAGGGGGAGGGCACCGCCCACACGCCCGACGGCGACCGGCCGTTCAAGACCGGCGACGTGATTTTCGTACCCACCAACGAAATCCATCAGTTCTGCAACACCGGCCCGGAGACCTGCGAGTTCATCTGTCTCATTCCAGCGCCCTGTACCTGTTCCGGGTCAAACGGGAAGTAAAGACTCGGGCGGGCCGATTGTGAATCAGCGCTGCAGCCGGGATATAATGTGTCCTTGCGGCAGGCATGCGTAGTCGCGGTCGTCTCGGCGGCGATGACACCGATCGGTGACGGTCAGGGGGCAA
>JACQVT010000376.1 GCA_016209665.1 Planctomycetota bacterium
GCAGGGATGCCCGCCCCCCATCTTGTGGGCCGACTATGTCCGCGGGGTGGCCGCGATGCTGGTCCGCCGCGGCGTGAGACTCAGAGGCGCGCAACTGCTGATCCACAGCGAAGTGCCCGTCGGCGGCGGGGTGAGCAGCTCGGCGGCCCTGGAGACAGGCGTGGCCCGGGCCCTGCTCGCGCTCGTGGATCAGGAGGTCGAGACGGCCGAGCTGGCCCTGCTGTGCCGCCGGGCCGAGCACGAGTACGCTCATTCGCCCTGCGGCATCATGGACCAGTTCATCTGCGGCCTGGGCCGGGCCGACTGTGCCCTGCTGCTCGACTGCCGATCGCGCGAATACGAGCACATTCCGTTCAACCTCGACGACGACGTGCTGGTTATCATGAACACGCAGGTCAAGCACGAAATCGGTTCGAGCGAGTATCCCGTGCGGCAGCGACAGTGCCGCGACGGTCTGGCCGTCCTGCGGCGGAAGTGTGCCGACGTGCGGTCCCTGCGGGACGTTACGCCCGCGATGCTCCAGGATGCCCGCGGCGAGATGGAGCCGCTGGTGTTCGACCGCTGCTGGCACGTGGTGACGGAAATCGAGCGGACGGTCCAGGCGGCCGAGGCCCTGCGGGCGAACAACCGCATGGAGTTTGGCCGGCTGATGGTCGCCTCGCACGCATCGCTCAGCGCCAGGTACCAGGTATCGTGTCCCGAACTGGACGCCCTCGTTGACGTGGCCCGGTCGGTCGATGGTGTGTACGGGGCCCGCATGACCGGGGGCGGGTTCGGCGGCTGCGCGATCGCCCTCGCGCGTCGGCAGGCCGAGGACGCCCTGCGATCGTTGGTGGCGGAGCGATACGATGGACGGTTCGCCAAGCCGGCGCTCGTCTACACGACCAGGGCCGAGAACGGGGCGAGCGTGCGGAGGTTGTGGAGGATGGGGGATGAGACATGAGCGACGCCCCGTTCATCGACCTTCTGGCCCGAGTGCGCGGGGGGATCCATCTCACCCGCGACGAGATGCGAGGTGCGTTCGAGCGGATCATGACCGGCCAGGTTGCCGAGGATGATCTGGCGGAGTTCCTTCGCGCGCTGGCGACCAAGGGCGAGACGGTGGAGGAGATCGCCGGGGCGGCCGACATCATGAACGAGAAGGTCACGCGGGTGCCGTGCGACGCGGACTGCGTCGATACTTGCGGGACGGGCGGGGACGGGATCAGTACGTTCAACGTCTCGACCACGGCGGCGATCATCGCCGCGGGGGCCGGGGCGATCGTCGCCAAGCACGGCAACCGCACGACCACGCGGGTCAGCGGGTCGGCCGAAGCCATCGCCGCTTTGGGCGTCAACCTGGACGCCGACGTGCCGGTGCTCGGCCGCTGCCTGCGGGAATGCGGCATCGCGTTCCTATACGCGCCGCGGCTGCACCCGGCGATGAAGTATGCCGCCCCCGCCCGTAAGCGGCTCGGCATCCGTACGATCTTCAACCTGCTCGGGCCGCTGACGAATCCCGCCGGGGCCCGGCGGCAGATCCTGGGCACCTGCCGGCCCGACCTCGCGGACAAGCTGGCCCAGGTGCTGGCCCTGCGGAACGCCACCTTCGCCTGGGTCGCCTGCGGCGGGGACGGCCTGTGCGACCTGACGATCACGGGACCCACGCACATAGCCGAGGTCCGCGGGGGTGCCACCCGCCTCTTTACCCTCCACCCGGGGGACTTCGGGCTGGAGACGGCACCGCTGGAGTCGCTGCTCGTGGATTCACCCCAGGCCAGTGCCGACGCCATCCGGGCCATTCTGAGCGGCCAGGACCGAGGTCCTCGCCGGAGCCATGCCCTGCTCAACGCCGCCGCCGTCCTGCATGTGGCTGATCGGGCGGATAGTCTGGAGGCTGGCCTGGCCTTGGCGGCCGAAGCAGTTGATTCGGGGGCCGCGCTCGCGAAGATCCAACAATTGGCCGCCGTGTCCCGCTCCTGATACAGTGATCGGCTGGCGGAAACGGAGGGGACCAGCGTGCCTCCCCGCCCCGGCGCGAACGTCAGTATTTCGGGAATAGGCGCCTGAAGTCACGGGTTTTCTGGAGCGATTGAGTGTACAATGTTCGCGACCGGTAGGGCGTGGAACCAATCGTTTCGTCCCAATATGTGGAGATAGGAACCATGAAAAGATTCGGATCATTGCTGGCGGTGGTGGCCGTGGTCGCTCTCCTGGCGATCGGCTGGCAGGTGTCGAATGCTTGCGACGCGGACAAGAC
>JACQVT010000024.1 GCA_016209665.1 Planctomycetota bacterium
AGCTGTGCTCCCCCAACTGCACCTTGCCGCGAAACACCCAGTAGATCACGGTGGTGTAGGCCAGCACAAACGGCATGCCGATGACGGCGATGACCAGCATGATCCGCAGCGTGGTCACTGATGACGCCGAGTTGAAGATCGTCATGCTGTGTTGCGGCCCGAGGCTCGAGGTCACCATGTTGGGATACAGGCCCACCGAGAACAGGAAGATGAACGCCGCGATGGTGCAGCAGGACGACAGGAACGCCTGCCGCGGGCGGTGGTGGAAGATCGACCGCGGGATGTTCGCGATCGCCAGCACGTTCAGCACCACCACCAGCCAGGCCCACGAGCCGCCCTCGAAGTGCCGCACCGCGTTGGGCACCCTCGTCAGCGTATAGATGGTCGTCAGCATGTACAGCACGAGGAACAGCCCGAACGTCCGCCACATCCAGGCGTACACGTGCTCCTGCAGCGCCCCTTCGGTCTTGAGGTACAGGTAGATCGCCCCGTGCATGGCGAACATCGCCATCGCCAGCCCGCCCACCAGCAGCGGATAGGGCTTCAGCAGGTCGAAGAACGTCCCCACGTACTCCATGCTCTTGATCGGAATGCCGGTCATGGCGTTGCCGACCGCCACCCCGAACAGAAACGTCGCCAGGCCGCTGCCGAGGGAAAAACCCACGTCCCAGATTCGCCGCCACGCCCGCGACTCGCTCTTGCCGCGGAATTCGATGGACACCGCCCGGAAGATCAGGGCGAACAGCAGGGCCATGAACGCGGTGTAGAACCCCGAGAAGATCGTCGCGTAAGCGTGGGGGAAGGCGGCGAACATCGCCCCGCCGAACGTCACCAGCCACACCTCGTTGCCGTCCCACAGCGGGCCGATCGAGTTCAGCAGGATTCGCCGCTCGCGGTCGCTACGGGCCGTCAGGTGCAGAATGCCCACGCCCAGATCGAACCCGTCGAGGATGGCGTAGCCAGTCAACAGCACGCCGAGGAGCACGAACCAGATCTGGCACAACGTCTCGTGTGTCAGCCCCATACGATCAGCCCTCGTCCCTGCGAAGCAGGCAGACACCAGCAGGCGGGCAGGGATGCCCGCCCCCCAATCATGCGATCGACCCTCGTTCCCGCCGGACCTGCGCCGGAAAGCGGGCAAGGATGCCCGCCCCCCAGGAGGCGATCAACCGTCGTCCCTTCTGCGCAGGCGGGCGGCGTCATCGCCGCGAACGTCGGTCATCGAATCTCCCGCGTGGTCGGCCAGGCGGGCGGCCGTGTCCAGGTAACCATGCCCGGCCACCGGGACCGTCGGCGCCGGCATCTGCGGCCCCAGCTTGATCTTGGCGTTCAGCAGGTAGATGAAGAGCGCGAACAGCAGCAGGTAGATCAGTCCGAACATGATGATCGAGCCGAGGATTTGCCCGGCCGACACCGACGGCGAGAACGCCTCGGACGTCTTCAGCACGCCCTGGACGATCCACGGCTGCCGCCCGACCTCCGCCGCCACCCAGCCTAGTTCGTTGGCGATGAACGGCCCTGCTACCGCGAACACGAACACCCACATCAGCCATCGTTTGTCGAACAACGTCCCCCGCCACCAGAACGCGAGGGCCACCAGCGTCAGCACGATAAAGAACACGCCCAGGCCCACCATGACGTGGAAAGTCACGAACGGAATCAGTACCGGCGGCCGCTCATCGGCCGGGAAGGCGTCGAGTCCCTTGACCGGGGCGTTCCAGTCGCCCAGGAGCAGGAAACTCAGCCCGCCGGGAATCGCGATGCCGTATTTCACCCGCTGCTGGGCCTCGCTCGGAATACCAAACAGATACAGCGGCGCGCCTTCCTGGCCGGTCTGGAAGTGTCCCTCGAACGCGGCCAGCTTGGCCGGCTGATGGCGGTGGACGTTCTTGGCCTGCAAGTCGCCCTGCACCAGGGCCGCGATCGACGAGACGGCACCCACCACCAACGCCGCTCCGAACGACTTGCGGGCAAACTCGACGTGCCGGCCCCGCAGGATGTACCACGCGGTCACGCTCATCACGAAGAACGCCCCGAGGATGAACGCCCCGATCCACACGTGCAGCAGCCGGTGCACGGTCGAATAGTTCAGGACCACCTCGAGGAAGTTCACCGTCTCCGCCCGCTGGTGCACCACCCCGTCCACGACGTATTCCACGAGCTGATGCCCCCGCGGCGTCTGCTGCCACGAGTTGGCCACCACGATCCAGATCGACGAGAAGATCGAGCCCAGCGCGACCATGCACGTCGAGAAGAAGTGCATCCGCGGCGAAACGCGGTCCCAGCCGAACAGCAGCACGGCCAGGAAGCCCGATTCGAGGAAGAACGCGAAGATGCCCTCGGCCGCCAGCGCCGAACCGAACACGTCGCCCACGTATCGCGAATAGGTGGACCAGTTCGTCCCGAACTGAAACTCCATCACGATGCCCGTCACCACCCCCATCGCGAAGACCAGCGCGAAGATCCGCGTCCAGAACCGCGCCGCCGCCCCGTATTGGGCGTTGCGGGTCTTCAGATACAGCCCCTCGATCACCACCAGCAGCACGCCCAACCCGATCGTCAGCGGCGGGAAGAGGTAATGGAACATGATGGTCAGGCTGAACTGCAGCCGGGATAGCATCAAGGCGTCCATGATCGGGTAGGTCCTCGGGCGGCCACGAGCAACAGCAGGGCCATCGAACCGGATCGCAAGGTAGCATACGCGGGTGGAGCGCGTCCGACCAGTTCGACGATCGGGCGTACTGTGGAGAGTTTGGAAGAAGGCGGGCCGGATGCCCGCCCCCCAAGAGTCCGACGAGCCGGTGCGCACTTGGAGGTGTTGGTGAACTCAGGTAGGCCGTTACGCCGATGATGATGCAGCGGCCTGTTTATTCAGACCGGGTTTGGAGTATCATGCCCGGCCACAGGTACACCGTCGGAGACACCAGGATGCTGCGTCTGTCTGCGTTCGTACTGCTCATCGCGGGATCGGCAGTTGCGGTATCCGCGGCCAGTCGGCCCGCCGCCCCCGCCACTCGACCCGCGGCAACGATGCCGGCCACCCGTCCGGTCGAAATGTTGCCGACGGCCACGCCCGTGCCCCAGCTTGTCGGCCGCGATCCAGGTTATCGGGGCGTCTGGTACGGCCCCGCCCGGATCAACCCCTTGCTCGGTCTGCGATGCAGCGGTGGCCTGGCGTTCTGCCCCATGGAGCACACGCCGGTGGCCTGCCATGCGGCGACAGCGAAGAAAACGTTCTTCGTCTACGTGGGCAGCTCGGCCGCGCCCGGCCAGACGTCCGGCCAAGACCCGCCGCGGATCATGGTGTCGTACTTCGATCACGCAACCGGCGCCGTGCCCCGGCCGGTTGTGCTGATCGACAACCTGCCCGCCGGCTGCTACGGCTGTCCCACCCTGTCCATTGACGTTGCGGGTCGGCTATGGGTGTTCGTGTCGCTCTTCGGCACCCGGCAGCCGGGCTGCATCCTTCGCAGCGTCCATCCGTATGACATCAGCGCGTGGGAGAAGGTTGCCGAGATGGATTTCTTGCAGCCGCAGGCCTGGTACGTGCCGGGCCACGGATTCATGTTAGTCCACTGCCGCATCGAGGAGGATAGGCCGCAACTGTTCTACGCCGTCAGCCCCGACGGGCTCACCTGGAGCAAACCTCAACTGCTCGCGGATTTCGGCCTCGGCCACAGCAGCATCAGCGGTCGGCATCAGAACAAGATCGGCGTCGCGTTCACGTATCGCACGCCCGATCTGCCCGCCGACGATCGGAAAAACCTCTATTACGTCGAAACCTCCGACTTCGGCAACACCT
>JACQVT010000377.1 GCA_016209665.1 Planctomycetota bacterium
CGGCCGGCCTGGTCCACAGCGACATCAAGCCGGGCAACGTGCAGATCGTCGGCGGGACCGACCTCGAGGGCAGGGTGCCCGAACGGGTGAAGGTCGCCGACTTCGGCCTGGGACGGCGGGCCCCGGGCGAGGTCGGGGGGATCATCCAGTCGGGGTCGATGTCCTTTGACGGCGGGCAGCGCATTGCCGGGACGCTCGCCTACATGTCGCCCGAGCAGCGCGAAGGACAACCCATCGATGCCCGGACCGACTTGTACGCGGTGGGCGTCGTGTTGCACGAGATGCTGACCGGCAGACTGCCGCAGGGGGCCGATTCGCCGAGCACCCTGCGGGCCGAGGTGCCGCGGTGGCTGGATGAGTTCTTCCACCGCTGCTACACGCATCGCGGCCGGCGGTTCGAGTCGGCGGTGCAGATGCGGCAGACGATCGAGCGGCATTGGCGGCCCGGGGCCCGGGTTCCGCCGCCGGCCGGGCAGGCGGTATCGGGCGTGCGATGGGTCGGGCCGCGGCTGGTGTGCGTGGGGTGCAGCGGAGCGGTCGAACCGGGCGATCAGTTCTGCATTCATTGCGGACGGCAGTTGGTCGACGAGGTGCCGCGTTGCCCCTCGTGTCACGGCTTTGTGGGGCGGGAGGACAACTTCTGCATCCTGTGCGGGGCCGACCTGCGGCAATTCATCTGAGCGCATGGCCGTTGTGGCGGCCGGCGGACCCGTTGAGACCGGCCTGCCAGGGCCCAGGCCGCTACGGAGCACGGTCGGACGAGGCAGTCGCATGAATTCCCACGCAACTCGGGCGGCGGACATCGAGGCCTCATTCCTGGCGGGGGCGGAACACAATCTCAACGAGGCCAAGGAGCGGCGCTTCCGAGGCACGAAGTGGCTGTGGTCGGGGACGTCGCAGGAGGACCGGCTTCGCGACCTGATGGCGGCCCACGGGCGGTACGATCGGGAGCTGCTCCGCTCGCTGCCGAAGAACGCCGCGCGCATCATGACGTGCATCGAGCCCTGCTGGCTGCTGTGGGAGCGGCCGGCCGGTGTGGCGATCGCGGCGTTCCTGTCGCCGATCGAGTTCTACGTGGGCCAGGCAGGGACGCCGGCAGCGGCGGGCAAGACGACCGCCGTTGACGAAACGGCCCAGCCCCCACCGATCGGCCTTGCGGAGTTGCGGACGTTCATCCGACAGCTCGTCGGAGGCGATGCCAAGGTGCCGTACCTCGTCGGCGTGTGCAGCCCGACGGGCTTTACCGACGAGGCGAAACGACTGGGCGTGGACCTGGCGAACGTGGCGGTTGTGCTGGTCGAGCCGCGGGCCGACGGCGGGTGGACGACGACGTGCGCCAGTCCGAAGGCCCAGCCCGCGGACGCCCGCCTGTTCGACCCCGAGGCCGTCAGCCGCAAGCTGACCCGCGTCCGCGAGGAGGTCAACCTGCGACGGGCCGACCTGCTGACGGGCGGTCTGCGGGCCTCGGCGGTCGGCGAGCGATTGGGCCTGTCGGCCGGGCTGGTGACGCGGGCCTTCGAGCACCTGGCGGCGGACGGCGAACTGCGGGTCAGCCGGGAGGGAGACGACGCACTGCTGTTTCTGGGCGCCCCGGCGGCGATGGAGGAGTACGACATGTCGATGGTGGAATGGATCCGGCAGTTGTTCGGCCGCGAGGGCGATGAGACGCGGAAGATCAACGCCCTCGCGGAACGGCGAGCGAAGCTGGCGAGTCGCCGCGACCGGCTGTACGAGGACGCGGCCCGCCTGGAGGGCCGCGAGGCCGAGCTGATGGCCCAGGGCCGGCAGACGTCGTCGGCCGGGGCGAAGCGCCGGATCGCCACCCAGATCAAGCAGCTTCGGGATGACATGGAACGGATGCAGGCGGCGGCCCGGATGGTCGGCCAGCAGATCGACGTCATCAGCACGCACATCCACAGCCTGACGCTGATCCAGCAGGGCCAGGCGGCCAAGCTCCCGAGTTCGGAGGAGATCACCCAGGACGCCGTCCGGGCCGAGGAGATGCTCGAGCAGTTGAGCGGGCAGGCGGAACTGGCGTCGTCGCTGGGCGGCGCCGTGCAGGAATCGAGCCTGTCCGACGATGAGCTGGCGATCCTGCGGGAGCTGGAAGGCCCGGCGGCGGATCGCGAGGCGGATAAGCCGCAGCCTCAGGATCGGCTCGCGGCGGACGACCAGGCCGCCCCGCGGCGGCAACGCGAGGGACGCGAGCCCCAGGCGGGGTGACCGGCGGAGGCGCATCGAGGATGCATACATGAACCTGCTCGATTGGCTGAGGCGAAAGAACAAGCCGCTGTCGAAGATGACGCGGCAGGAGTTGCGGCGGCAGGAGTTGCTGCTGGACAAGGACCGCACGCAGCTCCTCAAGAAGATCGAGAAGCTCGCCGCCGACAAGCAGGGCCTGTTCGAACGGGGGGCGAGCGAGAAGACGCCCGAGGTCCGCCGGATGCTGGCCCAGGAGTTCGAGTTGAAGACCTCCGAACAACTGATGCTGGGCCGGCAATTGAACGTCCGCAGCAAGGAGGCCATGACCGTCGCCCGGATGCGGATGATCCGTGAGAACCTGGAGCGGGGCAAGGCCCACGGCAGCAGGCTGGGCTTGGTGAGCGAGAAGGACCTGCTGCGGCTGGGCAGATTGATCGAGTCGGACGCGATCAGCGTCGAGATGTACCAGCAGCGGCTGGACGAAATGCTGGCCCTCGGGGCCGGGGTGGACGAGGGCGCCGCCGGCCTGAGCGAGGCCGGCCGCAGCGTCATGGACATCTGGGCGAAGATGGACACCGGCCTGATCAAGGACCCGGGCGAAGGTCTCGACGAGGCGGATCGGCGGGTGAGGGAGCAGCACGCGGCGCCGGAGGGCTAGGTGCGTGGGCGTGTGAACGTATGATCCATCCTTCATACGTTCACACGTTCATACCTCGGTGAGGAGCCACTCATGGCCTTGTTCAAGTCGAGCGAAGAGCGTCGCATCGAACGCGAAATGAAGGTCCGCCAGGGCATCCGGCGGATCGAGCGGGCGATCCGCGAGCAGGCGAGGTTCATGGACGAGTTCGTCGTCAACGCCCGGCGGGCCCAGGCCATCGGCGACAGCAAGCAGTACCAGTTCATCCGCAACTCGCTCAAAAAGACGATGGTGATCCGCAAGGTACTGGAGCGGCAACTGCTGAGCGTCAGGAACGCCCTGCTGATCAAGCGCCAGGCCGAGGCCAGCGCCGACTTCACCCAGGCGATGGGCCTGATGGCGGGGGAGATCGGCAGGCTCTTCGGCGAGACCGACCTGGTCAAGACGCAGGCCGACTGGGAGAAGGCCATGCTGCAATCGCAGACGATGGAGGAGCGGATGAACATGTTCCTCGACTCGATCGAGGACATCGCCCAACAGGACGTCGAGATGACCACCTCCGAGACCGTGGCCGACGAGGAGATCGACCGCCTGATCGCCGCCGAGGCCGACGCCGAACAGGCGAAGGAGATGCAGAAGCTCGCCGGCCTGCGGGCGGAACTGGACGCGCTGAAGGGGCAGGGCGAAAAACAGAAGTGAGAAGTGAGAAGTGAGAAACGACAGCAGGGCGCATTCCAGGAGCAAAGGTTCCCAGCGAGGCGTCGCTCTGCGGACGAAGGATTTGCATAGGCATGGCCACGCATCCACCTACACACTGGCTCACGGAGGCGGGGATGTTCTTCGAGAAGAGCGGACCCTTATGGGAAACCCTGCGCAATCTGGAGGCCCGCCTCCAGGATGCACAGATTCCCTATGTGATCATCGGCGGTCTGGCCCTGAACGCGTACAACTATCCGCGCCAGACACAGGACGCCGACGTGGTGGTGAGAGACGCGGACTTCCAGCGCTTTAAGGATCGATTCGGGCGGGAATATGAGCCCCGCAAGGGGGCTCCGCGGCGGTTCGCGGATATGCGGACGGAGGCTTGGGTTGATTTCCTGATTGCCGGCGAGATTGCCGGGAACCGGCGGAAGAACCGGGTCGTCAGGTTCCCGGATCCCAGCGAGGGAGAGATACGGAACGATTTGCGTACGGTGTCGTTGCCGCGGCTGATCGAACTCAAGCTGGTGACGTGGCGTTACAAGGACTGGGGCGACGTGGTCGAGCTGATCCGACGCAACCAGTTACCCGAGTCCGTCGCGGACCAGATGGATGCCAGTGTCCGCAGCGCCTACTTACAGTGTTACGACCAGGCCAACGAAGAGACCTATGACGCCGGGTGATCGAGATGCCGGTCACGTTCGCGACATTCGAGCGGCTGAAGAACAAGGGCGTCAGCGCCTATCGGCAGGGCGAGTACGCCCAGGCCCGGCCGTATCTGATTCAGGCCGCCGAATGCATGTTGGAGCTGGCCGAGGCGGCCAGGTCGCGAAGCATCCGCGAGCAGCACGAGGCCTACGCCCGGGAGCTGATCGACCTGGCCCGTGACTGCGACCGTGCGGTCTCGCAGCATCGTCCGGCCCCGCGGGTCAAGGCGGGCGAGGGCGACGACGGCGGAGCCAACGCCGCCGACTGGATCGTTCGCGACAAACCGGACATCGGATTCGACGACATCGCCGGCCTGGAGGACGTGAAGGACGAAATCCGCCTCAAGATGATCTACCCGTTCCAGCACGCGGAACTGGCCCAGCGCTACGGCATCCGCAGCGGCGGCGGCGTCCTGCTCTTCGGCCCGCCGGGCACGGGCAAGACCATGCTCGCCAAGGCGATCGCCCATGAGATCGAAGCGACGTTTTTCACGATCAGCCCCGCCCAGGTGCTCAGCAAGTGGGTGGGCGAGGCCGAGCAGAACGTCGCCAAGCTGTTCGCGGCGGCCAAGGCCGAGCCGCGATCGATCATCTTCATCGACGAGATCGAGGCCCTCGTCCCGCGGCGCAAGTCGGACACCTCCACGGTCATGCAGCGGGTGGTGCCGCAAATCCTCCAGGAACTCGAGGGCTTCGACCGCAAGGCGGAGCAGTGCCTGCTGTTCGTCGGGGCGACGAATCGCCCGTGGCTGCTGGACGAGGCCATGCTGCGCCCAGGCCGGTTTGACGCGCGGGTCTATATCCCGCTCCCGGACGGCCCGGCGCGGTATCGGCTGCTGGAGATGTATCTGATCGAGGGCCGGCCCATCGCCGAGGACGTCGACCTGGGACAGTTGTGCGACCGGCTCGACGGCTACAGCGGGGCGGACATCAAGAACATCGCCGACCGCGCGGCGTCGCGGCCGTTCATGGAGGCCGTCAATGGGGCCGAAGCGCGGCCCATCACGATGGCCGACGTGCTTGAGGTGATGAGCGAGACGCTGCCCTCGGTCAACAAGACCGACCTGGCACGATTCGAGCAGTTTGCGCAGACCGGGCAATGACGCCATGATCGAGGAACGTTTCGAGATTGGTTCGCTCAAGGATGAGTCAGCCGACCTGATCGCCCGGCTGGTGCCGAGCGAGCGCGCGTTCGGCTGGCGGCGCCGGTCGCTGTTGGTGCCGGCGGGCTGGATGCTGCTGGCCACGCGAGACCGACGGGACCCGTTGCTCGTGCTCGCGGGAGGGCAATACGAACACGAGGACACCCGCGACCTGCTCTTCGTGCGCGACGCGCCGACATCATGTTCTGTGGATGCCGCGGACCTGCGTTCGGCGGACGGCCATCCGTGCAGAGGTCGGCTGGAGATCGCCGTTCGGGTGCCGGCCGACGCGGCGGAACTGGCCGCGTTTCGGCGGACGATCGTGCACTCGTCGAACGTCGTGCGGCGAGCGGACCTGCTGCGGTACGTTCAGGCGGACCTTCGGCGGGTGCTGGTCGAACTTGCGGCCGAGCGGACGGCCGCCG
>JACQVT010000378.1 GCA_016209665.1 Planctomycetota bacterium
CTCCGGCACCGTTTGTGCTCCGATGTCCAGTCCGATCGGTGCGTGGACCCGTTCGAACTCGGCCTCACCGGCAAGCCCCGACCCGAGGAATGCCTCTCGAATCATTGCCACTTTTCGTTGGCTGCCGATCATGCCCAGGTAGGCGGCCGGCTTGCGCAGACAAGCGGCCAGCGCGTCGGCGTCGTGCTGGTGGCCGCGGGTCATAATCGCGATATACGTGTCACGGTCGGCCCCGAGATCGTCGAGAATGCTGGTAATGTTGCCGCACCGGATGGTTGCGCCGCCGGGAAACAGATCGGGGCGGGCAAAATCCGCGCGGTCCTCGACGATCGTGATCGCAAAACCGACCAGACCGGCCTGCCTGGCCAGGGCCTGGCCGACGTGTCCACCACCCACGATGACCAGGTGCGGGGTGGGAACCACCGGTTCGATCAAGGTCTCCGCGGACGGACCCGCTTGCGGCGAAGGTTCGACGAAGTGCGCCGGCGTTTCCCGGGCCAGGACGGACGCGATCGCCTCCGCGTCGGGCGGCGCGGGATCGGTCGAGATTCGGTTGGCGGCGAACCATTCAACGCTCACGCCCGGAGGGGCGGTCCCGCGGACGGTCGTGACCAGCGCCCCGCGTTCTCGCTGCTGGCGGGCCGCGGCGGCCGCGGCATAGGCCGCTCGATGCGCGGCCGCGCCGGGGTCGAGCAGGATTCGCATGTTCCCGCCGCAAATGGGAACGTCGTCGTCGGCACTCGCTCCAGCGAGCTTGAGATCGAGCACGGCCGGCCTGGCTTCCCGGATCGCTTCGACCGCAGCCTGGATGGCTCGCGCCTCGGGCAGTCCGCCCCCGACGGTGCCCCAGATCGAACCGGTCGAATCGATGATGGCCTTGGTGCCGGCCTTCGCGGGCGTGGACCCGGACGCCTCCAACACCGTCGCCAGTGCAAACCGCTCGCCGCGGTCGATGAATCCGACGAGGACCTGGTGAATGTCGTCGGTGAGAGCATGCGTTTCCATATCAGGATCGGCCGACGGGCGGCAAACGGATCGGCAGCTCCCGGACGCGCACGCCCGTCGCGTGGAACACGGCGTTGGCGATGGCCGGGGCAATGGCGATGATGGGTGTCTCACCGCCCCCGGCGGAGGGCAGATCGGGGCGATTGAGCAGGTGAACGTCCAGTTCCGGAACGTCCGCGAACCGCGGCACCTTGTACGTCGCGAAGGAACCGTTGAGTATCTTGCCGTTCTCGAACTTCATCGCCTCGCGCAGCGCCGGACCCATCCCCATGATGATGCAGCCCCGGACCTGCGAGAGGAGGTTCTCCGGGTTGAGGACGGCCCCGCACTCGAAGACCTGGCACACGTGTCGGACGGCGATCTCGCCCTGGTCGGGCTGGATCGCCACCTCGACGCAGGCGGCCACGAACGAGCCCTTCTCCGTTCCGCAGGCCAGTCCCACCCCAAAGTCCGGCTTCTTGATCTTGACGCGCTCGGCCCAGCCGAAACGGCCGGCCGCGGTCTCGAGAACCGCGCGGAGGCGCGGCTCCTCCAGATGGGCCAGCCGGAATGCCAGCGGGTCCTGCCCGGCCGCCTCGGCCAGTTCGTCCATGCAGCACTCACGGGCGAAGTTGTTCGCAGTGGCGGCCAACGCCCGGTAGGAACCTTGTCGCAGCGGCGAGTCCGATCCCACGAACTGACTCCTGGCCTTGCCCGCCCGGTAGGGCGTCTCGATGGCCGCGCCTCCGGAGTTGATGTTCACCTGATGCCAGGCCACCAGCTCTCCGCTACCGTCGAGGCCCGCCTCGATGTCGATCACCGCGGCCGGGCGGAAATACGCCCAGGTGAACTCCTCCTGCCGCGTCCACCGCAACGAGACCGGTCGAGCGGCCGCCCGGGCCAGCCGGGCCGCTTCCACCGCCGCATCGCCCGCGTGCTTACCCCCGAAACCGGCCCCGAAGTCGGGCACGATCACGCGCACCTGGTCTTCGTTCAGACGGAACGTCCGCATGAGTTCCGATCGGACACCGAAGGGGTTCTGGCTGCCCGTCCAGACCGTCAGCTTTCCATCCAACCATTCGGCGACGGCCGCGCGAGGCTCCAGGGGCGCGTGCTGGACGTACGCTGCGTGATAGGTCTGCTTGTGGATCTTGGCCGCGCGGGCCAGCTCGTCGCGGAACGGGCTCTCGGGAACGTTGGCCGCGTGCTGCCTGAGGTGGGCGAAGACCTCCCCGCTGGAGGGGTGGCGTTCGGTTCCCCACTTCGCCGTCCCGACGACCGCGGCCAAGGCCTGTTCGGCCTCACGCACCGTGCCCGCCGCCATCCCGACGAACTGCTCGTCCTGCACAGCCACGACGCCTTTCATCGCCTTGGCCGGGGCCAGGTCGATCGAGACCAGCTTCGCCCCATACGACGGCGGACGCAGCACCTTCGCGTAGAGCATCCCCGGGCGGACGATGTCGGATGGATATCGGTGAGCGCCCGTCACCAGGTCCCGGCGATTGGGCCGGGGCACTGAAGTGCCGAGGACCTTCCACTCTTTCACCGCCGTGAGGGTCACCTCGCCCGGGATCATCTGTTCGAACGCCTTGGCCGCATCGTCGCCGGTGGCCAGATCGGCATAGGTGGTCTCGCGTCCGCTGGCTTTGTGTACCAGCCTGCCTTCGCGTACCTCCACGGCGCCGGACTCTACGCCCCAGCGTTTCGCCGCCAGTCCCATCAGCAAACTGAGCGCCGCCGCACAGCCCTGGCGCACGGCCGGGACAGTCGACGGCGTCGAACGGCTCCCCGCAGTGATGCCGTCATCCGGCACCAGGTGAGTGTCGGCCATGATCAGATGGACGCGGTCAACGGGCACGCGCAGCTCCTCGGCGGCCGCCTGCGTCAGCTCGGCCCTCGCCCCCTGGCCGCCCTCCACTTTGCCGGTCATGACGGTGATCTGGCCGTCCCGGCCGATGTGCACCCGCGCCGCCACTTTCACGTTGCGACCGCCGCGGCGGCCGCGATCGTCGCCCCGACCGCGGCGCTGCCCCAGGGCGGGACCGGCCATAACGCTGATCAGCAGGCCAGCGCCGAGCGTCTTTACAAAACCACGCCGGGTCATGTCTGAGTCGTACCCGGCGCAGTCGCCGGGCCCAGCGCACTCGTATCCTGCGATCAGGTTCTCGTGCTTTCCATCGAGCATGGACGTCATCCCCCCGTCCGGGCGGCGGCGCGCCGCACGGCCTGGAGTATCTTGGGATAGCCGCAGCAGCGGCAGATGTTCCCGTCCATCCATGTCAGGATGTCTGCGTCGGACGGATTCGGCTTTTCGCCCAGCAGGGCGACCGCATTCATGATCATCCCCGGCGTGCAATACCCACACTGGAACGCGTGCTCGGCGAGGAAGGCCTCCTGGACCGGATGCAGGCCGTCGCTGGTGGCCAGGCCCTCGTTGGTCAGCACACTCTTGCCGGCCAGCGCCGCCTCCGGGGTATGACAGGCTTGCGCCCGCTTGCCTCCGACCAGCAC
>JACQVT010000352.1 GCA_016209665.1 Planctomycetota bacterium
CCCTGCACCCTGCACCGAGCACGCCTGCACTGACTGAATGCCTCGACGGCATCCTCTTCGTCGATCGCATGAAGTCGCTGCGGTCGGCCACAGTCACGGCCGGTGTTGACACGAGCGCCGCAGCCGCGTAGCCTGAGCCACTCGGACGGGCTCAGCGAGAGGGGGAACGCCATGAGCGAGTACGCGCGGATTGGTGAAGGCTGGGTGTTCTGGCAGAAGTATGGAAACCAGCTCCACGCCGTCGACGCGTCATTGGTGGCGCCGGTGCTGCAGTCCCTGGCGGCTTCGACCGGCCCCAAGTGGCTGTCGGACATCAACGCGTACCGATGCCGCATCGATGGGAAGGAATTCGAGATCGTGTTTGATATGCAAGACGACGAGTCCGGGATGGCCGACGTGATCGTGTTTCGGACGGAGGGGGATGACAAGAACGAACTCGGCACGATCTCCGTTCAGCTTCCCTGTGAAGACTGGGCCGCGCTGCAAGAGCAATTGAAAGAGTTGCTCGAGTGACGCGCTTCCTTCCACCCGATCCTCAACATTCAAGCCGCCAGCGATTCGAAACCGCTTCGACTGATCGGTGATCGAGCCGAGAACAAGGGGCAGCTCCTGGGTCGCGCAACACGGTTGGTCCTGACGTCGGCGTTAGCTCTTGCCTCGATTGCGATCGGGACGACCGTGGTGTACCGCGCCTATGCGAGAGAGGCCCCTGTTCCTCAGCCGCTGGCGTTCAGCCATCGGACGCATTCCGGCGAGAACGCCATTCCCTGCCTGTACTGCCACGCGTATGCGAGGCTGGGTCCCGCGGCCGGCGTGCCATCGGTCGAGCGCTGTGTGGGCTGCCACATCACCGCGGCGAAGGATCACGTCGATGTCGTGAAGCTCATGGAACACTGGGAAAAGAAAGAGCCGATTCGATGGGTGCGGGTGCATCACCTGCCTGAGTATGTCCGGTTCAACCACAAGCGCCACGTGGTGGCGGGCGTGCAATGCCAGGTCTGTCACGGGGAGGTTCAACGCATGGACGCGGCGGTCCAGGTCTCCGATATGACCATGGGCTGGTGTCTGAGCTGCCACGAAGAACGCGGGGCTTCCATCGATTGCTTGACCTGCCATTACTAGGAGCTGGACAGTGGCCGATGACGCGGATCGTCCTCCGCTCGACGGAGTGAATCGTCGAACGTTTCTGACCGTGCTGGGTGGTGCCGGTGCCGGCGCTGCCGTGGCCTCTTGCACGGTCCCGCCCGAGACGATCATTCCGTACGTGATCCCGCCGGAGGAGACGATTCCCGGCGTCGCGACATTCTATGCCACGGTCTGCCGGGAGTGCCCCGCCGGCTGCGGCATGCTGGTTCGGACGCGGGAAGGCCGTGCGGTCAAGGTCGAAGGAAATCCGGCACACCCGATTAATCGCGGGGGGCTGTGCGTCCGGGGGCAGGCTTCGCTTCAGGGCCTCTACAATCCGGACCGAATCGACGGCCCCAGGCAAAGAACACGACGGCCGGGTTCCGCCGATCGCGGCGTCCTGGAACGCACGTCCTGGGACGAGGCACAGAAGGCGCTCACCGACAAGATCCGGAACTTAAGAAATACCGGAAGAGCGGACCATATCGCCGTCATCACGCCGCTCGTGACCGGAAGCCTGGACACGCTGGTGGACGCCTGGACGCGAGCGATCGGCGCCGGACGCCGGCTGCGTTATGAGCCGTTCGCGTATGAGGCCATCCGTGCGGCGAATCGCCTGACCTTCGGTCAGGATGCCATTCCCACCTACGATTTTGCGCGGGCGAGGGTGCTGGTGTCTCTCGGCGCCGATTTTCTCGAGACGTGGCTCTCCAACGTCGGTTATGCCCGGGACTTTGCCGAGACGCGGACGCTGCACGGCGATCGCAAAGGTCTGTTCGTTCACGTGGAGCCCCGGCTGTCGATGACCGCCGCGAATGCGGACGAATGGCTGGCCCTGGAGCCCGGCACCGAGATGTTTCTCGTGCTCGGCATGATCCACGTCATCCTCGGCGAGAAGCTGGCCATGGCGTTGCCGCCGGCCGAGGCCGAAGGCCTGTCACGCCTGGTGAAGGACTATTCGCCCGAACAGATGGCGGGCCGCTCCGGTGTGGCCGCGGACAAGATCAGGGACCTGGCGAGGACGTTTTGCAACCCGCAGGCCGGTCCCGGCGCCAGCC
>JACQVT010000346.1 GCA_016209665.1 Planctomycetota bacterium
GAAGGTCATCTCGCGTCGCTCCGGATCGATGATCCAGTACTCCTCGACGCCGCATCGTTCGTAGTCGCCCTTCTTGGTTTCATGGTCAAAGCGGCGCGAACTGGGGGAGATGATCTCGACGACCAGATGCGGTGGGCCGGAGATGCGGTCCGTGATAGCCCCTGCCGCGTCGCCGCGAACGAAAACGACGTCCGGCCGATAAACCAGATCGCCGCCGCGAGGACCGACCCCCAACTGGACGTCAACCTCGACAAAGACCTCACCGATCGGGTGCCGATCCAGCCATGCGCTGATCTGGCCTACGAGGCGGGCGGCCACCTTCTGGTGGGCAGGTGTGGGACTTGGCGACATGCAGACAACTCCGTCAATCAACTCGTACCAACGGCCATCGTCCGGCAGACGCAGGTACTCGTCGGCCGTCATCCGCAGCCCGTGGTAGCGGGCCTCGGCGGTTTGGCGCTCGGCCATCACAAGAGGCATGAGAATCTCCTGGGCGTCATTATAGCCAAGCGGGGGGCACAAACTCAACCAGGGCGAGCCTCTTCGCGGTTTGCAGACCTTACCGCGACCACTACACTGGCCAGCGGGTAAGAGCCGATAGCGAACCCATCGCCGCAAGGAGCTTGGCGCCGTGAGATGGTCGTTGCCGCAGTTTGTCGTGATTCTGGCCGTTGCCCTGACCGTCTGGCTGTGGCCGTCGATCTTCGGCGGCAAGGTGCTGATGCCGCTGGACTTGCTCGGCCTGACGCCGCCGTTCTCGGAGGGCGCCCAGGGCGGCGCCCACAACGAACTCATCGGCGACATGCTGTACGAGAACCTGGCCTGGAAGACCCTCCAGCGGGACTGCGTCCTGAACGGCGAGTGGCCGCTGTGGAATCCTGACTCGTTTTGCGGTCACCCGCTGTATGCCACGGGGCAGACCTCGACGTTCTATCCACCGAATCTGATCCTGGTGCTGGTGCCGCTGCCTTACGGCTACGTCATCTACAGTTGGCTGCACCTGCTGGCGGGCGGGGTGTTCATGTACCTGTTCCTGCGACGCATCGGCGTGGGCGGGTTCGGGGCCTCGATCGGCGGAGTGATGTTCGCGATGTCCACGTCGTTCGCCCTGCGGCTCATCTGGCCGATGCTGCTGGGGACGGCGATCTGGCTGCCGCTGATGCTGTGGTGGCTCGACTTCACCGCCGATACGTGGACGCCCCGGCGTGCCCTGGCGGGGGTGTTCGGCGGGGCCGTCCTGTTCGCCCTGCCGCTCGTGGCGGGTTTCTTCGAGATCGCCTTCTACATGTTGGTGGCGTGCGGCCTGTATGCGCTGGTTCTGGGCCTGCGGGTGGCCCGCCGCGAGAGGGACCTCGGTGCCGGGCTGGGCTACTGGGCCAAGGCGGGGGGCGTGACGCTGCTGGCCGCCGGCCTGTCCGCGCCGCAGTTGCTGCCGTTCCTCGAGGTCATGAAGCTCAACGTGCGGACCGGCGAGGTCACCTATGCCCGGGCCCGCGAACTGGCCATGACTTGGCCGGAGGCGATCACGTTCGCCGTGCCGGATGCGCTGGGCAACCCGAGCCGCCACCAGCAATTCGATCTGGCCGGCCGGCAGTGGGTGCCCATCAAGTCCAGCATTGGCGCCGACTTCCACTACTTCGGACCGAAGAACTACGTCGAAAGCACGCACTACCTTGGGATATTGCCGCTGGCGTTCGTCGCGATGAGCGTGATCGCCCCGGGGCGAAGGCGCCTGTACTTCTGGGGGCTGTTGGTCCTGAGCCTGGCCCTGGCATTCGTAACTCCGGTGTACGGCTGGCTGTTCAACCTCGTCCCCGGTTTCGATCAGGTCCGCAGCCCGTGGCGATGGACGCTGCTGACGATGCTCGCCTGCACCTATCTGGCGGCGATCGGAGCCGACGCCTGGTACCATCGCATGACGGCCGCCCCGGGGCGCTTTCTGCGGGTGGCGGCGACGCTCAAGGTCATCGCGTTGGCCGTCTTGGTCGCGGCCCTGGCGGTGCTACTGTTTCGCCCTGAACCGGTGATTCGCCTGGCCGGGCGGATCATGTCCGCCGATGCGCGGGCGGCCGGCACGTTTGCGACGCCGGCCGATCTGGCAGGCCTCCTGTGGATAAACGCCGCCCGGTTTGCAATCTTCGCGTTGGCGGCCACGATCCTGGTCGCCCTGGCGTATTGGCGGCGATGGGGCTCCGCCGGCGTTGCCGTGGCCTCATTCCTGGGGGTCGCCCTGACCGCCCTGGACCTGGGCCAGGCGACGCACGATTTCAACACCCACGCGGACCCGGCACTGCTGCAACAACGGCCGCCCATCGTGCAGCACTTGCAGGAAGCCCAGGCCGAAAGCCCCGAGCCCGTGCGGATCGGCCGGTTCGGCTGGCAGGACAAGTTCCGCCCGAACCTGCCGATGCTGTTCGGCCTGCAAGACGTCGGCGGGTACGACTCGATCATTCTGACCAGCTTCGCCCGCTACTTGCAGGCGATCGAGCCGCAAAAGCTCCTGATCTACAACCTCGTCGAAAACATCGAGAAGCCCGCCGCGCTCGATTCACCGTTGTGTGCCCTGCTGAACATCCGGTACCTGCTCTCCGTGGGGCCGGTGAAACACCCCGACTACGAGAAGGTGGACGTACCCGGCAACCTGGGCCTGTACCGGCTCAAGCCGGACAAACAGGTGCCGCGGGCCTTCCTGGTGGGTCGTGTCGATCGGGTCCTCGACCTCGACGAGGCGATCGCCGTGATGAAGACGGGCCGGATCGACGTTCGCACGCAAGCTGTCGTCCAGACGGTGCCCGGCGGTGAGGCGGGGCTGGTCGATCCGTTTCCGGGTCCGGCCGGCTCGGCCCGGATGGTGAACTATCGCCCCTCGCGGGTCAGGATCGAGACCACTGCGGCGGGCCGCCAGTTCCTCGTCCTGTGCGACGTCTACTATCCCGGCTGGGAGGCCTATATCGACGGAGCCCGGCACCGTATAATGGTGACGGACGGTATCTTCCGTGGGGTTTCGGTTCCCGCCGGTAAGCACACGGTCGAGTTCCGTTTTGAGCCGTCCAGGCTGGGGATCGGCACGGCACTGTCACTGTCGAGTCTGGCCGTCCTGATGGTCGCCGCCGTCGTCCACCGACTGGGCAGGCGGGACCATTGGCCGGAACCCCACCTGCCATCGGCGTGACGAGGTGGGCCGGCTTTGGTTGAGCATGATGAGTTGTTCGGTCTCCATCGTGATCCCGGCATACAACGAGGCCTCCCGTATTGTCGCCTCGTTGGCGGAGGTGCTGGCCTTCGCCCGGGGTTACGCGGCGATCGCCGAGATCATCATCGTGGACGACGGCTCCACCGACCGAACGGCTGAGTTGGTCGAAGCAGCAGCCCGCGAGGCGACGGGACCGGCCTCGCCTCGGGTGGCGCTGGTCAGGCATCCGGCGAACCGAGGCAAGGGGGCGGCCGTCCGCACCGGGTTCGAGGCCGCCCACGGCGACATCGTCCTGTTCACCGACGCCGACCTGTCGACGCCCATCACCGAGGCGCCGCGGCTGATCGAGCCCATCGCCGCCGACCGCCGGGAAGTGGTCATCGGCTCGCGGGCCCTCGACGCGTCCAAGATCGAACTGCACCAGAGCTTGTTCCGTCGCAACGCCGGGCGCACGTTCAACCGCTTGGTCCGCTGGTGCACGGGGCTCGATCTGTTGGACACACAGTGCGGATTCAAGGCCTTCCGACGGGCAGCGATGGCACCGCTGTTCAAGATGCAGCGCATCGAGGGGTTCGCGTTCGACGTCGAGCTGCTGTACCTGGCCCATCGCCGGGGCCTGCGCATTAGCGAACTGCCCGTCCGCTGGGCCCACGCTCACGGCAGCAAGGTCTCGATGTTCGTCCACACCTGGGAGATGGCCATCGACCTGGCCCGCATTCGCTGGAACGATCTGCTCGGCCGATACCCGATCGACGAGGACCCGATCCCTTCCGCGGATCCTCGGGCGGAGAACCCGGCCCGGATCAGTCAGTGATAGCGGCCGTCTTCGTGGGCGGTCTCGTACATCACGCGGGCGTTGGCCAGGCACCGCGGGTCGAGCGGCACCATGAAGGGGGCCGCCGTGGGCAGCAGCACGAAGCCGCCGCCGGGAGCACCGACGTCGATGGCCTCCCGTACGGCTTGCCGCATCTGGTCGGGCGTGGCCGTCTCGAGCGTCAGGGCCTGCACGGCACCCATGATGCACATGCGACCGGCAAGCCTGGCTTTCACGTCGGCGAGGCTCACGTCGGCCGTGGTCATCGGCAGCGTCTCGACCGGCTCCAGCACATCCGCGCCGATCTCGAGGATCATGTCCAGCAGCGCCCGCAGCCGGCCGTGGCAGTGGATCACGCTGTAGTTGCCGCTCTCGTGGATGGCCTGCGTGGCTTGCCGGTCCTGTTCGACGACGTAGCGGCGGAAGTAAACCGCCGGGTTCATCAGCGGTGACCCCGCGTACTCCGGCCCCCACAGACGGATGCCGGCGTTCTTGACCCCCCAGCCATACTCGCGGATCGCCCGCAGCACCTGGGCCTGGGCCTTGTCGAGCAGGGCCCGGATCGGCCCGTCGTCCTGAACGCAACGGAGCACGAAATCCTCAAAGTCAAACAGCCCGACCACATGCCCCAGGGCATCGCCGAGACTGAACAACAGCACGCCGTTATCGCCCACCTGTCGCTCAAGCTCGCGCAGCCGCGATACGTTCGCCCGGCAGGGTGGGTCGGGCATCGACAGCACTCGCTCGATGTCCTCGTCCGACTTGATGAGCGGCTCGACCTGCCAGTTGGTCATCAGCCCCGGATCGCGGCGGGACACCGCCCGCAGCTTGCCGCGCGGGGTCTCGATCTCGGTAGTTTGTACCAGGGTGCCGTCGGCAGCCCGGCGCTCGTCGCCGTGCATGCTGTTGGGATCCCCGAGCAGGATGGGGCAATCATCAAGTGGAGCCCAGGCGAAGTTGTCGCCGTAACGTCGCTGCAACTCCATCAGCGGGGCATAGGACGGCTCACGATTGAACCAGCCCTGCGGGTTGTGCGGTGAATACTCGTAGATGGTCACCGGCACCCGGTCGGGTTGGCCTCGCTGCAGGACCGTAAGTAGGCGCTCTCGTGCGGTCATCACCCGGTCGCATCAGTGTTTGCACCACGCCCACGGCAGGCCCGCCGTGGGCTTTCGGTCATCGAGACGTGGAGAAATACGCCCTCATTTCCCGCGCTTGCCAAGCTGATGATCGATCATCAGCATCAGGTGCGGCTTGCCGTCGCAGGCCTCGATCTGGACCAGAATGTCCTGGGCGGTCTTCTCCTCCTCGAGCTGCTCCTTGACGAACCACTGCAGCTCGATCTGGGTGGCGAAGTCCTTGTCTGCCACCGCCAGCTCGTACAGGCTGTCGATCGACGCGGTCACCTTCCGCTCGTGGGACAACACCAGGGTGAAGACGTCCTTGAGCGTGCCGAAGTCCACCTGCGGCTTCTCGATGCCTTCGAGAACTACCCGGGCGTTCCGATCGTTCATGTACTTGAACAACTTGCCCGCGTGCTCCACCTCCTCCCTGTACTGCTCCCGCATCCAATGGGCGGCCCCGGAGTAGTTCTGGCTCTCCAGGTACGCGGCCATCGCCAGGTACAGATAGCCCGAGGCGATCTCGTTGTGAATCTGCTGGTTGATCGCCGACTGCATCTTGGTGGCGAGCATGGTCCTCCCTTTCAATTCAGACCCTGGAACCGTCCATCATCGAGCCGATAGCCCATCCGGTCAAGTGCAGACGGACCGTCCCCATCGCGCCCCACGACCGAACAGCACCCACGCGACAATCGAGTGGAACAGGGAAACTACACCGCGCAGGGCTCGAACCTGCAACCTTCGGTTCCGTAGACCGATGCTCTATCCAATTGAGCTAGCGGTGCACCGGCGAAGACCGACTACCGTTTGCCCATCCGCCGGCTATCCTCACTTGGTGTAGTATATTCAATCCATCGCCCGTGTCCACCCCGGCATCCCGCGCGGTCCGATCGTCGGGTTGCCGGAGCGCGGAGTTGTTCCGTCGGCGGGCATTTTCTATAATCCGCAACACCTGGATCGGATGAACCCCTTCGGAAGGTCAAAGTGCCGGAGGGAGGGTCCATAAGTCAGGAGCGTTGTGAGTGGCCAAGCGATACGTTCGCCCGGTTGAATCCCGGCAATTCCTGATTCGCCGGCTGCATTCATTGTCGGGCATCATCCCCGTGGGTGTGTTCCTGTTCTTCCACATCGGGACCAACTCGCTGATCGCCGTCAGCAAGCCCAACGACGATCTGTACCAGAAACAGGTGGACAACATCCACAACCTCGGTCCGCTCCTGATCCCGGTCGAGGTCCTGTTCATCCTGGTGCCGCTGGCCTATCACTGCGTCGTGGGCGTGAAGATCTGGCTCGAATCCAAGCCCAATGCCCGAAACTATCCCTACGGGGGCAACATCCGGTACACCTTGCAGCGCCTCACGGGCATGATCACGCTGGCGTTCATCCTGGTGCACCTGTACCAGATGCACTGGCTGGGCAACACCCTGCGGCCCGAGGGGATACCGACGTTCCATCATGAGCAGGCCTCCGCCACCACCGCCCGGGTGATGCAGCACGCTTCCTGGATCGCGCCGTTCTACGCCTTGGGCGTGATCTGCGCCTGTTACCACCTGGCCAACGGGTTCTGGACGTTCATGATCACCTGGGGCGTCATCATCGGGCCGCGCTCGCAGCGGATCGCGGGATATGCCTGCACGGCCCTGGGCGCGGCCCTGATCCTCACCGGACTGGCGGCGGTCCGCGGGTTCGCCACGTTCGATGTCAACCAGGAGAGACCGGCCGTCCGCGCCCGGGCCGTGCCGCAACCGTCCGAGGTCACGAGCGGCTCGGGCGTGGTTCACCCCCCGCCCGGCTAGGCGGGCTCATGGAACGTCAGCATCGGGTATTCGAGCGATCCCGAGGGTCACGAGTTCGAACGGAACCATCATGGCACAACAGCGTGTAGTCGTCGTGGGAGGAGGACTGGCCGGCCTGGCCGCCGCAATGAAGCTGGCCGAACTGGGCCGCCCGGTCGATCTGATCAGCATGGTGCCCGTCCGACGGTCGCACAGCGTGTGCGCCCAGGGCGGGATCAACTCCGTCAACCAGGTGACCCGACAGGAAGGCGACGCTGAATACAAGCACTTCGACGACACCGTCTACGGCGGAGCCTTCCTACAGCATCAGCCGCCGGTCAAGGAGATGTGCGACTGGGCGCCGCGGATCATCGACCTGATGGACCGCCTCGGCGTCATGTTCAACCGGACGGCCGAGGGGCACCGCGACGTGCGGCGCTTCGGCGGGACGTTGTATCGCCGGACGAGCTTCGCCGGGGCCACCACCGGCCAGCAGTTGCTCTACGCCCTCGACGAGCAGGTCCGCCGCTGGGAGGTCGCGGGCGAAATCCGAAAGTACGAGTTCTGGGAGTTCCTGGGACCCATCGTGGACGACGCAGGCCAGTGCCGCGGCGCCGTCGCCCAGGACATGTTCTCGATGGAAATCCGGGCCTTCCCCTCGGACGCGGTCGTGCTGGCGACGGGCGGCTGCGGACTGATCTTCGGCAAATCGACCATGTCGATGATCTGCACGGGCGGGGCGGCGGGTCGGGCGTTCAAGGCCGGCGTGAAGTTCGCCAACGGCGAGTTCGTCCAGGTGCACCCGACGGCCATCCCCGGCTCCGATAAGCATCGGCTGATGAGCGAGTCGGCCCGCGGCGAAGGCGGCCGGGTTTGGGTGCCCCTCCGGCCCGGTGACACCCGCGACCCGCTCGACATCCCCGAAAACGAGCGGTACTACTTCCTGGAGGAGAAGTACCCCAAGTACGGCAACCTCGTGCCCCGCGACATCGCCACCCGCGAGATTTTCGATGTCTGCGTCAACGAAGGGCTCAGCGTCGAGAAGGACCAGTACTGCGTCTACCTCGATCTGACCGCCCTGCCGGCCGAGACCCACCACAAGCTCGAGGGCATCCTCGAGATCTACGAGAAGTTCCAGGGCGTCGACCCCCGCAAGGTGCCGATGAAGATTTTCCCCGCCGTGCACTACTTCATGGGCGGCCTGTGGGCGGACTACGAGAAGGACAACCAGACCGGGGGCCTCGTCGTCGGCTCACCGCGGAACCACATGACCAACATCCCCGGCCTGTACGCCATCGGCGAGGCGGACTACCAATACCACGGGGCCAACCGCCTCGGGGCCAACTCGCTGCTGAGCTGCATCTTCAGCGGCCTCGTTGCCGGGATGGGCATCGACCAACGACTGCGTTCGTTGCCCAAAGGCAAGGCCTCCGATCAGCCGTCTTCGTTGTTCGAGGGGGCAGCCGCCACCCATCGCGACAGGTACGACAAGCTCATCTCCAGTAAAGGCACCGAGAACCCCTACACGCTGCACAGGGAGCTGGGCCAGACCATGACCCGCAGTTGCACCGTGGTCCGCTACAACAACGGCATCAAGGAGACACTGGCCAAGCTCGACGAGTTGGACGACCGGTATCGCCGCGTGGCCATCGCCGACAGGTCGGACTGGACCAACCAGAACCTCAGCTTCACGCGAGCCTTGGGCGACATGCTGACGATCGCCCGGGTCATCGCTACCGGGGCCCTGCTGCGGGACGAGTCGCGCGGGGCCCACTACAAGCCCGAGTGCGACATCCCGCCGCCCAAGGGAGACGACCCAGCCGGCCTGCGGGCCGAGGCCGAGCGCTGGTGCCGGCAGTTCAAGGCCCAGGATGACAAGTGGCTCAAGACCACCATCGCTGAGTACGCCCCTGACGGCCCTAGAATCTCATACGAGCCGGTGGATACGTCGATCATCCCGCCCAGGCCCCGGACCTACGGCCTCGTCGGGGCCGAGATGATCGAGGAAGTGTGGAAGCAGATGCAGGC
>JACQVT010000347.1 GCA_016209665.1 Planctomycetota bacterium
CCAAGCCCGACCCGACCTGCTTCCAGCCTTTGTACTCGACGTTGGCGGCCTTCAAGGCCGCGTCCGTCGCCTCGACCAGCGCCACCATCCCGCGGGTCTCAATCAATCCCAATGCCTGCTGGGCCATCGCCTACGACTCCTAAGTTTGAGGCCTTGAATGAGTTCCAATCTCTCTGGCGGCCGCCGCGTCGTCCCGCGATCGGCCGGCGATGTGAGAAGTGAGAGGTTAGAAGTGAGAAGAGTTCCTGGTGCGGTCGCTCTTTCTCACTTCTCACTTCTCACTTCTCACTTCTCACTTCTCACTTCTTCAACACTTCCCTCGTCTGCCGGGCCACGATCAGCTCCTCGTTCGTCGGGATGATCATGATCCGCACCCTCGAATCGTCCGCGGAGATCGTCGTCTCCCGGCCGCGGACCTCGTTTCGCTGCGGGTCGAGCTTGACCCCGGCGTAGTCCAGCCGGCCGCACACCGCCCGGCGGAACGCCACGCCGTTCTCGCCGATGCCGCCGGTGAACGCGATCAGGTCGGCCCCGTTGAGCACCGCCAGGTACGCCCCCACGTAGTGCCGCACCGATTCGACCAGGACGTCCAGCGCCAGCTTCGCCCGCTCGTTGCCCTCGGCCGCCGCCTGCTCCACGTCGCGGTGATCGTTGCTCACGCCGCTGATGCCCAGCAGCCCGCCCTCCTTCGACATCTTGGTGAGAGCCTGCTCGAGCGTGAGGCCGAACTTCGGCAGGATCTTGAGCAGGGCATAGGCATCGAAATCACCCACCCGGTTGTTGTGCGGCAGGCCCGACTGGGCGCTGGTCGAGAAGCTGTTGGCCACGCTCCGCCCGCCGTCGATCGCGCAGATGCTGCTCGACCCGCCCACGTGGCACGAGATCACCCGCAGGTCGCTCCGTTTCAGCAGCTCCGCCGACCGCACCGCGATGTACCGGTGACTCGCTCCGTGGAACCCGTACCGCCGCACGCCCGCCTGCGTCCACTCCCACGGCACCGCGTAGGTCGTCCGCGACGCCGGGATCGTCTGGTGAAACGCCGTCTCGAACGCCGCGACCTGCGGCACGCCGGGCAGCCGGGCGGTGAACGCCTTCATGGCCGCGATGTACGGCGGGTTGTGGGCCGGGGCGATGTCCGCGAACTCCGTCATCGTGCGGACGACCTCGTCGGTCACGCGGACGGCCCCGCTGATTGGCCCGCCGTGCACGGCCTTAAAGCCGATCGCGTCGAGCTTGACGTTCGGATCCGGCAGCATCCGCAGGCCGCGGTCGATCGCCTCGCCGTGATCGGCCACCCGCCCCGTCCAGGTCTGCCCGCCGACCTTGACCGCCGCGTTGTCGCTGCCGATCCGCTCCACGCCCCCGCGGGCCAACTCCCGCTCGCCCCGCATGTCGAACACGCGGAACTTGAACGACGTGCTGCCGATGTTGGCGACCAGGACGATCATCCCGCGAACCTCGCTCCGTTGTGGGACCGGCATCCTGCCGGTCAGTCCGTGTGGGACCGGCATCTCGCCGGTCCTCGACGAATCCGACCGGCTTTCAAGCCGGTCCCACAGGATCACAGATACACGCCCATCAACCCTTCGTGGGGTCGGGCGATCACGTGGGCGCTCGACAGCTCGCCCACCCGGTTGGCCGCCTCGGCCCCGGCGTCCACCGCCGCCTTCACGCTGCCCACGTCGCCGCGGACGATCGTCGTGACCAGTCCGCCGCCGATCTGGATGCTCTTGACCAGCTCGACGTTGGCCGCCTTCAGCATCGCGTCCGTCGCCTCGACCAGGCCGGTGAAGCCCATCGTCTCGATCATTCCGATTGCGTTCATGACTTGCTCCTTGCCGTTACTTGCCGGCCTTGGCGTTCTTGGACTGTCCGGGCAACATGTGGGCCAGGTCGTCGTGCGGGCGCGGAATCACGTGCACGCTGATCAGCTCGCCCACGCGCCGGGCCGCGGCAGCCCCGGCGTCGGTGGCCGCCTTGACGGCCGCCACGTCGCCGCGCACCAGCGCGGTGACGTAGCCGGAACCGATCTTCTCCCAGCCGACCAGGGTTACCTTGGCCGCCTTCACCATGGCGTCGGCGGCCTCGATCATGGCCACCAATCCGCGCGTCTCGATCATTCCAAGGGCATCACCCATAAATCCTCCTCAAACCCTCTTGATCCGGCTCTGCAAGCCAGCGCTAGTGTGTTGCGTAACCGAACAAAGGGAACACCTCCAGCGAAGGCTGGAACACCGCTCCCTCACGGTCGCGGCTCGGA
>JACQVT010000355.1 GCA_016209665.1 Planctomycetota bacterium
ATGCCCACGGCGGCAGCCTCTCCGCGTCATCAGGCCGCACCAGCCAATGAATCTCCCGATCGACCACGTCGCTGTCGGCGATCGGGATGCCATGCGAACTGAACGGCTTCGCGGTCTCAAGATTGACCTGGAAGGGAACGCGACTCGTCGCCGCCGCCGGAACGTACCGCTCCCCGACGGCCGCCATCGCCTCGGATAGCCGCGACGACCGTCGGTCGTTCAAGGAAGCACACGAACACAACATCAAGCCCAGGATCGCGATCGCCGCTCGAGACATGTGACATCCTCCATGATGTCCAACTCGACCAACGCCTTGTGGGTGTCGCTCCGGGCCGGAGGTGCCAGTACCGGCTTCTTCGAACCACGTCCGTCTCTCACTGTCACCCGGCGCGCGACCCGACCAGCGGTCGGCTCTCCGCATACAGCACGTCCGGGCAGATGTCGGCCCCATTCGGCCACACGATGGTGCCGATCTCCGCGTTCACGCTGACCTGCCGAAAGTACGCCAAATCCTTGAGCGGCTCAAACACCCCCTCCAGTGGAACCAGGTCTCTGATATTCACTTCCCGCTTCTCTCCTCCCTCGAAGGTGAGAGTCACCACGTACCCGCCGGCAGTCTCAACTTGCACCACGTCAGGGGACATCATCCTTACTCCAGAGGGGCGATCTCACTCAGTGCCCGTTGCGCCCGCGCCAACTCCCAATTCCTTCTCAACTCCTGCTGATGGAGCGTGGCCCATTCGATCACCATTCCACGAACTCTCGGCGGCAAATCTCCATCCATGATGCGAAGGTCCTCGATCGCGATCCGGCCCTTGTGCCCGGCGTACCGTGCGTGGAAATGCGGGGCCTCACGCTCCGCGTAGTACATCGTCACCACGATGCCGAAGAACCGGCTGATCTCTGGCATCCACGGCTCCTGCGTTAGCATTCCGGTACACTGCCCAACGGCCAGCCACATTCCGGGGCTTGCTCCGTCACCAACCTCGGCGGCCGTTGGATCTGGCTCATGGATCAACCTCCGAGTGGTATTGTACCAAGTTCCGCTCGGAACAACGAGCGCGAGTCATCGGATCTGCCTCAGCCAGTCGTCGATGTGAGCGATGGTCCACGGCTCTCGCTGCTGGCGACTGAGCATGGCGTTGGCCGCGTCGTCGTTGATGAACCGCTCGGCCTTGGGGTCCCATCGGAGCTTGCGGCCGAGCTGCATCGCGATGTTGCCGATGTGGGCGATGGTGATCGTGCGATGGCCCGTCTCGGCCGGGGCGTAGCACGGCTTGTGGGCCTTCACGCAGTCGATGAAGTTGCGATGCTCGCCGCCCTTCATCCCCTCGGTCCGCGGCACGACCTCGCTCGGCCGGTACAGGTGCACCTCTTCAGGCCCGATCTTCGAGTCGAGGATCGCCGGATTGCTCGCCTGCAGCGGCCCGCGCCAGCCGTCAAAGCCGATCCAGCCGTCCGAGCCCTCGAAGCGGATGGCCGCCCCGCGGCTCACGACGTTCATCGTCACGCCGTTGGCGTAGCGGTAGTTGAGGTCTAACTCCTCGGCCGTGTTGAAAAGCGCCTCCCGCGGCGGGAACTTGCCAGTTCCCTCGACCTCGACCGGCCCGGTGGCCTCGGTGTCGTTGCCCCATTGGGCGAGGTCGATCATGTGGGCGCCCCAGTCGGTCAGCCGCCCGCCCGAATAATCCAGATTCCAGCGGAAGCTGCCGTGGCACCGGGCCGGACAGTACGGGGCCAGCGGCGCCTGGCCCAGCCACATCTCGTAGTTGAAGCCCTCAGGCACGGGCTGCACCTCGCGGTCGTCGAAGTTCTCGCCCCGCGTCTCGTTGCCCGCGGGCAGCGACACCCGGATGTGCCGGAGCTTGCCGATCCGGCCGCTGCGCACCAGCTCGCACATACGGATATAGCTGTCGATCGAGCGGTTCTCGGAGGAGGTCTGAAAGATGCGGTCCGTCTGCCGGATCACGTCGCACAGTTTGCGCCCCTCAGCCACGGTCAGCGTCAGCGGCTTCTCGCAGATGACGTGCTTGCCCGCCTTGGCGGCCATGATCGCCGGGATCACGTGCCAGTGATCCGGCGTGCAGATGTCCACCACGTCGATGTCCTTGCGGTGGATCAACTCGCGGAAGTCGCCGTGCGCCGCGCATCCTTTGTACTCGTTCTTGCCGAGGGCCGCGGAATAGTGCTCCTCGACGCGGGTCTTGCCCTTGGCCATCCGCTGCTCGTCCACGTCGCAGACCGCGATGACTTGGGCGTCGGGACAACGGAAGATCTGCGGCAGGTTCCACTCGACGCCGTGCGGCCCGCAGCCGATCAGCCCGTACACGATCCGATTGCTCGGGGCCACCGTGCCCGCCAGACCCATCGCCGGCGAACGAACCAGGTACGGCGCGACCGCGGCGCCGGTGGTGGCCGCCGCCACGGTCTTCAGGAAACGGCGGCGTGACGTGACTGCATCGCGACCCATCGCGACACCTCCGCCGGACCGTCCGAACCGGGTCGGGCCCGGATCACATCCGGCCGATCATCTGGGGCACCAGACGCTTTTTCTGCTCGTAGACCCAGCGGTAGTAGTCCGCCCGCTTCAGCTTCGAGCCGGCCGCGGCATCCAGGATCACCACCACCTCGCGGTGCATCTGCAAGACGCTCGCGCTGACCTGGGCGGTGATCGGTCCCTCGATCGCCTCGGCGATGATCGCCGCCTTGGCCTTCCCGTTGGCGATCAGAATGATCCGCTTGGCCTCCATGATTGTACCCACGCCCATGGTGATCGCGAACCGCGGCACCTCGGCCTCGTCCTTGAAGAACCGGGCGTTGTCCTTGATCGTCTCCTCGGTCAGCGTCTTGAGCCGGGTGCGAGAGCCCAACGACGAGCCCGGCTCGTTGAACGCGATGTGCCCGTCGCCGCCGATCCCCAGGATCTGGATGTCGATGCCGCCCGCGGCCTTGATCTGCTCCTCGTACCAGGCGCAGAACTCCACGACCGACTCGGCATGGCCGTAGGGCACGTGGATGTTGCCCGGCGGCACGTTGATGTGCTTGAACAGGTTCTCGTCCATGAAGTACCGATAGCTCTGGGGATGCGACGGGGGCAGCCCCAGGTACTCGTCGAGGTTGAACGTGACCACCTGGGAGAAGTCCAACCCCTCCTCCCGGTGCATCCGCACGAGTTCCTTGTACGTCCCGACGGGGGTCGAGCCCGTGGCCAGGCCGAGGACGCTGTTCGGCCGGCTCAGCAGTTGCTGGCGGATCAGGCTCGCGGCCAGCTTGCTCATGCTCTCGTAGTTCTCCGTGATAATGACTTCCATGACGCCTCCCTGATGCGTACGACACTGAAACCCCGAGGCAGACCCCTGCCTCTTGTAAAGCCTCACTGTACGAGGCTGTACAGCCAATGCCCCCTTATACCGTCTGCGGCCGGGAAATCAAAGGGTAATTATATAACCACCTCCTTGCGGAAACGACGCCGAATGCGTATACAGGAGGTTCTGTCTCCCGCTGGGGAGGGCGTTGTGGTTTTCATTCCGGTCCTCTGGAGGACATCTTGATGAAGCTCGTGGTTTTCGAGGACGATCAGTCCAGCCAGTTCCTGCCCATCGCCTGGGTCCGCGCGGTGTTCGAGCTGAAATGCGGCGCGACGACCTTGATGGCCAAGATCGAGCGGGCCGCCGGCCGCACCGCCGATGCCTGCCTGGCCCGCGATTACCTCACCCGCGTCATCGGTCGACGGTACGGCAAACTGCGTGTCAACAATCTGGCGGCCACGAAGGGCGATGAGACGCTCTTCGTCAACGCCCGCGTCGGTGCCCACGGCCTGAAGATTCCCGCCGAGGCCGTCGCCGGGTGGCAGGGATCGGTGCTGGCGTTCTGGCGGACCCGAGGCGACGTTACCGGCATCCGCGACTACGGCGGACTCACCGCCGCCGCCCGCAAGGCCGACAGCGCTGGGTACTCCGGCCCGTGGTTCGAGTACATCTGGGACCTGATGCTGGCCAGCCCGCACGAGATTGCGCACGACTTCGAGGCCGCCGGCCGCAGCGGCATCGACGGCGACATGCACGACAACGTCACCGTCTACGGGCCGCGCGAGCGGCTGTACATCGGCCCCGAGGCCAACATCCAGCCCTTCGTCTGCATCGACACCCGCAACGGGCCGGTGACCATCGAGCCCGGCGTCGACGTACACCCGTTCACCCGGATCGAAGGGCCCTGCTACGTGGGCGCCAAGTCCATCCTGCTCGGAGCCAAGGTCCGCGAGGGATGCAGCATCGGACCGATGTGCCGCGTCGGCGGCGAGGTCGAGGAGAGCATCATCCACGGCTACTCCAACAAGTATCACGACGGCTTCCTCGGTCACGCCTACGTCGGCGAGTGGGTCAACCTCGGGGCCCTGACCACCAACAGCGACCTCAAGAACGATTACTCGACGGTCAGTGTCATGCTGCCCGGCCACCAGACCATCGACACCGGCTCGACCAAGGTGGGCAGCTTCATCGGCGACCACGTCAAGACCAGCATCGGCACGCTGCTGAACACCGGCACGATCGTGGGCACGATGGCGGTCCTGGTGGCGACGGGCTCGCCGCTGCCCAAGTACATCCCGGCCTTCGCGTGGTTCCTCAACGGCGTCGTCAGCAAGGGCTTCGGGGCCAACGCCCTGATCGACACCGCCCGCACCGCGATGTCGCGGCGCAAGGTCGAGCTGAGCGCCGAGGACGAACAGGTGCTCCGGCACGTACACGAACTGACGGCCGAGGATCGCATGGAGTACGTGCGCAAGGGCCGCCGCATGTTGACCAAGGGACGTTGACAACCCGGGGGGTCCGGCTCGATCGGATCGCCGCGCGGGCTTAAAGCCCGCGGCTCGTTGGGCCTCCGATCCTGCGGACCCATCCAGACCAGGGAGTCTGTCGTAGATGTCAGCAGTGAGTCAGTCGACGACACAACACGAACCCCCCGCCGCGGCCGCCAAGGCCGGCGGGCTGGACGCTATCTTCCGTCCGAAGTCCGTGGCCGTCCTGGGCGTCACCAATACGCCCGGCACGGTGCCGCACGACATCTTCACCAACCTGCTCGCCGGCCGGTTCAACGGCGCGGTCTACCCGGTCGCCCCGCGCAAGCGGCACATCGCCGGCGTGCGGGCCTACGATTACGTCCTGGAGATCCCCGACCCGGTGGACCTGGCGGTGCTGGTGTTTCCCGGGCGGGTGTGCGAACTGGCCCTCGAGCAGTGCGGGCAGAAGGGCATCAAGGCGGCGATCATCATCTCGGCGGGGTTCCGCGAGGTGGGAGAAGCCGGCCTGGCCCGCGAGCAGGAGATCAAGCGGATCGCCGCGAAGTACGGCATGAGGCTGATCGGCCCCAACTGCCTGGGGGCGATCAACACCGAGGACGACGTCCGGCTCAACGCCAGCTTCGCCCGGGCGATGCCCGATTCCGGCAAGATCGCGTTCATCTCGCAGAGCGGGGCGTTGTGCACGGCGGTGCTCGACTACGCCCAGGGCAAGCACATCGGCTTCTCGAAGTTCGTCAGCCTGGGCAACAAGGCCGACATCACCGAAGTCGACATGCTCGAGTATCTCGCCGACGACCCGCGGACGTCGGTCATCCTGATGTACCTGGAGGAGATCCGCGACGGCAAGCGGCTGATCGACATCGCCCGGCACATCACCGGCGAGGGCGCGAACCCCAAGCCGATCCTGGCCATCAAGGGCGGCCGTACCGCCGCCGGCGCCGCCGCCGCCCAGTCGCACACCGGGGCGCTGGCCGCCTCCGACGTGGTCTGCGACGCCGTGTTCCGCCAGGCCGGAATCATCCGCTCCAAGTCGATCGAGGAGATGTTCAACACCGCCCAGTTGCTGGCCTACCAGCCGCTGCCTCGTGGCAACCGCATCGCCATCGTCACCAACGCCGGCGGCCCCGGCGTGATGGCGACCGATGCCGCCATCGAACGCAGGCTCAGCCTCGCCAAGCTGGCCCCCGACACCACGGCGAAGCTCAAGAAGGACCTGCCCCCCACCGCCAACCTCAACAACCCGATCGACGTCATCGGCGACGCCCGCGACGACCGCTACGTCGCCGCTCTGCAGGCCGTGTTCGACGACCCCGCCGTCGACCAGGTCCTGGTGATCCTCACCCCGCAGTCGATGACCAACATCACCGCCATCGCCTCGGCAGTCTGCAACATCAAGGATCGCTACGCCGAGAGCGGCAAAACGCTGCTCTGCTCGTTCATGGGGGCCAAAGACGTGGCCCCGGGCATCGACATTCTGCAGAAGCACGGCATCCCGCACTACGTGCTGCCCGAGTGGGCGTGCGATGCGATGGAGGACGCCGTCCGCTACCGCAACTGGTTGAATCGCTCGTGCACCGAGTTGCCGCGGTTCGAGGTCAACTGCCCGCGGGCGGCGGGAATACTCGATCCGGCTCCGGACGGCTACCTGAGCGAACCGCAGGCCCTCGACGTGCTGAGCGCCTACGGCTTCCCGGTGCCGGAGTATCGGCTGGCCCGCGCCGCCGACGAGGCCGTCTCCGCCGCCGAGCGGATCGGCTACCCGGTGGTGTTGCGGATCGTCTCGCCCAAGATCATCCACAAGTTCGACGTGAAGGGCGTGATCCTCGATTTGAAGTCCGCCGCCGAGGTGCGGTCGGCCTGGGCGGCGATGATGGACGCCGTCCGGTCGCACGTGTCGGCGAGCGACGTGCACGGAGCGATCGTGCGGCGGATGATCCCGTCCGGAAAGGAAGTGATTCTCGGCGTCAGCCGCGACCCGGTGTTCGGGCACGTGGTGATGCTCGGCCTGGGCGGCATCTACGTCGAGGCGTTCAGGGACGTGACGTTCCGCGTCGTGCCCATCCGCGAGGGCGACGCCGCCCAGATGATCGAGGATCTGCGGACGGGCGTCGTGCTCAAGGGCCTGCGGGGGGAGAAGACCAGCGACCTGGGGGCGATCCGCGACGCTCTCGGCCGCCTGTCGCAGTTGGCCGCCGACTTCCCGCAGATCGCCGAACTCGACATTAACCCGCTGATCGTCCATCCGGCGGGCGAAGGCGCCCACATCGCCGACGTCCGCATCCGGCTGGAGAAACGTTAACCTACGGAGTAGACTCAACGAGCCTCGGGGCATCCACCAGCCGAACGGTTGCCCCGCGGATACCGAGGAACTCTAACGAGACTTCGTGTGGGACCGGCCTGCTCCGCCGTGGCGAGTTCTTGCCGGTCCAGTCGGCCAGCTTCCAAGCCGCTCCCACA
>JACQVT010000356.1 GCA_016209665.1 Planctomycetota bacterium
GCCCAGACCGTCACGGTGCCGGTCACCCGCCGCCGATGCCCAACAGCGCGAGGAGCGTGCCCGATATCGCCCCGGCGACGGTGTCGCTGATTCCGCCGTAGACCCCATCCACCAGCGCTTCCTCCACGCTGCAGCCCGCCAGGACCGCGAGCACGCAAGCGGCACCCGCAAGCTGAACTGCCCCCACGGCACCGCGTCGCGCCAAGAGTCTTGTGCCTTTCATCGGAATCTCTCCTTGCCTCTCGTCCACCAGCACGAAGCGCAAGCAAGCGAGTGCTCATTGCGTGGTTCGTGTCAATTTGCGGGCACTCGCTTGCGCTTCGTGCTGGTTGAATCGCACCGCATCGAACGATTCACTTCGCGTCCCTATCTGCTTCATCCCGCATGAACGGGTGTTCGATGGACAGATAGAAGAACACGCCGTAGTCGATCGCGTCCCGCGAGAGCCCGACGGGCAGCGCGATGCCGGGCACGATCTGCAAGTCGCCGGGCAGGTTCCACGCCCAGCGAACCCCCGGCGAGATCACCACGTCCTGCGATCGCTCGCGCTCCAGCAGGATGCGCCTTCCCCCGGCCGAGGGACGCTCGAACAGGCTGTCGTCGGAGGCCCAGTTCGCCTCGCAAAGGAGGTTCACGTCCTCGGTGACGGCCCAGATCACGCTGCCGCCGAGATTGAAGCCCCACAGGTCCGCGTCGTTCGATCCCCGGCCGTCCGAGAAGCGGATCGACGCGTCGGGCAGATGCGTGAATCCCACGTTGAAGTTCGCATAGACGCGGTCGCCCAGTTCCTGGCTGACCGGCAGGTTGAACTGGTAGCCGACGACGCCGTCGCCGTAGCCGCGGTCCTCGTCGCCGCTGGGGAGGATCAGGCTGATCCGCGGCGAGACAGCCAGGCCCAGGGCTTCGTCGTTGACGAGTTGGTAGCGGTAGTTGAGCAGGACGTCGCCCAAGCCGCTCCCGTGTTCCTGCCCGGCCGGGTCGATGAACGCATAGGGGATCGTGTACGACAGTTGATGCTGCTGCGAGAAGAACGGCCATTCCTGCGTGAACGAGAGGTCCCAGGTGCGCGTGCGGTCGGTGCCGCGCTCGTCGAGCCCGAACCGGCCGGTGAAGATGTGCTGCACGACGCCGGGTTCCTGGTTGTAGGCCTCCTCGATGAAGAAGGAGTTGTCGCGAATTCCATCGATGGGGCGTTTCCGCGGCGGGGATTCCCCGGAAGCCGAAATCTTCCCCGGATCGAGCCGCACCGGCTGCGAGGAGGGGAAAGCCCCGAGCGCATCACGGCCCCCGACGGCCTGCCTGGCGGCGCTGCCATCGGATGTCTGCGCGATGCAGGGCCGAGACACTCCTTTCAGCACCCAGACCGCCAGGCAGGTCATGCCCAGCCGCAACGTGCGATTCCGTCCCAACCCCATAGATCCGGCCCCTCCTGCGGCCACCGTGAAAAAACGGTTCCAAAATTAGGCTTGCCTAACTTCGTCGGATAGTATAGCCTGATCATCGGCGAAGGCAAGCTCTGTTTTCCGGGGACGTCGCGCGGCCGGCTCGCCCCGCGGGGTGCGTCCCGGACGAGGGGCGCACGAATCCAACCCACCGCCGGAGTCCGGGCGGGAGGACATGCGGTCATGGCCAGTGCCTCGGTCGAGGATTACCTCAAGGCGATCTACCTCTTGCAGACGGCGCGGACGCCCGCGACAACCCGCGGCCTGGCCGACGGGCTCGGCGTGCGGATGGCCTCGGTCACGGGCATGGTCAAGCAGCTCCACGCCGCTGGCTACGTCCGGCACGAGCGCTACCGCGGCGTGCAGTTGACGGCCAAGGGGCGGAGGCTCGCCCTCCGCGTGCTGCGGCGGCACCGCATCATCGAGCTGTTCCTCAGCAAGGTGCTCGGCCTGCCCTGGGACGAGGTGCACGAGGATGCCGAGGCCCTCGAACACGCCGCCAGCGACCGTGTGATCGAGCGACTGAACACGCTGCTCGGCAGCCCGGCGTTCGACCCCCACGGCGCCCCCATCCCTCACGGCGACGGCACGATCAGTCCACTCAACGGCAGGCTGCTGTCGGACTGCGAGGTCGGCCACCGCGGGCGGATCCTCTGCGTCTCCGACAAGGACCCGGCCTTCCTGCGTTACCTGGCCGGGATCGGCATCCGGATCGGCCTGCGGTTCCGTCTGGTCGACAAGGCCCCGTTCGACGGACCGCTGGCCATCCACGCCGGCCGAAAGAAGATCGTCCTCGGCCATCCCGCCGCGACGCGGGTGCTGGTGTCCCCGCCGTGACTTCATGACCGTCGCCGCAGTGGGAAAGTGGGAAGAGGGGCACTCGCTTGCGCTTCGTGCTGGTACACCGGGACAACCTGTCGCTGTGGTGCAGTGTCCTCGTTCCTTCGGCGGAGCCTGCGCGCGAGGGCTCGACCGGGCTGGCCGCTGCACGCCACGGAAACGGGGCGTCGGACTTGTTGTCAACCGCCCAGGTTTGGCATATCCTGGGGTCGCTGGAGGACCTGTACACGTCGCCAACGGAGGACCGAAACATGGCACGACCATTGAGCAAGATCGCCCCGCAATGGTGGGACTATACGACGCTGCCCAAGGAGATGCTGGATGAGGTGGCCCGGCTGACGGCCAAGGACGTCGAGAAGCTGTCACGCGACGGGTTTAAGGTAGTGATGTACGACACGATCGAGGACCTGTGGCTGGCCGAGGCCCTGGAGTACATCGAGGCCTGGCGGCAGGCGACGCCCGATCAGCCGGTGGGCATCTGCGGCCCGATCGGCCCGACCGAGCAGTTGCCGCTGGTGGCCCGGCTGGTCAACGCCCTGGAGATCAACCTCAAGCACGCCCACTTCTGGGGCATGGACGAGTGGTACATGAACGGCAAGGAGGTGCCCGAGAGCCACCCGCTGTCGTTCGCCCGCACCGACAAGGAGATGTGCTTCAACCGCATCCGGCCGGACCTGCGGATGCCCGAGGCGAACTTGCACTTCCCCGTCGCCGACGCGACCGCGTACCGGGAGACGTGGAAGCACGTGCGCTGCGCGATCATGCAGGGCGGCCAGGGCGAGATCAAGCACTGGGCGTTCAACGACCCGCCCAAGCGCGAGGGCAAGTACGTCGACAACCCGCCCTCGCCCGAGGAGTATCGCAAGCTGACCACCCGCGTGGTCGACCTGCATCCGCTGACGCTGGTGCAGAACGCCCGCACGAGCGGCGGGGGCAACATCCCGCTGGTGCCGTCGCAGGCCATCTCGGTCGGGCCGGTCGAGACGTGGCAGGCGGGCCGGGTGTCGATCTGGCATCCAGGCTGGCACGACAACGCCTTCGGCATCCGACTGACGGCGTTCATGATCTCCAAGCGTATGCCCGATTCCAGCGTGCCGATGTCGCTGCTGGCCGACCACCCGAACGTGCAGTTCAACTACTACCGGCCGGGCATCGGGACCTGCGGAACGGAAATGCATTGAGGGGGAAGACGGGGTCCGGGGCTCGGTGCTCGGCGATGAAGGAGGATTGGGTTGGCCAGGCGTAGTTCGCGGCGGGAGTTTCTTGGGTATTCGGCGTTGACGGCCGCCGGTTTGTGGAGCGGGCGGCGGGTGTGGGGCAGCGCGACGCGGCCGGCCAACGAGAAGCTGGGCATCGCCGTCGTCGGGGTGGCCGGCCAGGGCCACTGGAACCTCGAGCGGCTGGCCGAAACGGGCGAGGCCATCGTCGCCCTGTGCGACGTGGATGAGACACGGGCCGCCGACGCCCGGACGAAGTTCCCCGACGCGAGGTTCTATCCCGACTTCCGCGAGATGATCGATCGCCGGCACAAGGACATCGACGCGGTGCTGGTGGCGACGCCCGACCACACCCACGCCGTGGCGACGATGGCGGCCCTGAAGGCGGGCAAGCACGTCTACTGCGAGAAGCCGCTGACACACAGCGTCTGGGAGTGCCGGCAGGTCATCGAGACCGCGCGGAAGATGAAGCGCACCACCCAGATGGGGACGCAGATCCACTCCCACGCCAACTACCGCCGGGCGGTCGAGCTGGTGCAGACGGGGGCGATCGGTGCCGTCCGCGAGGTGCATGTGTGGTGCGGGTCGGTCTGGTCGGGCGGCGAGCGGCCCAGGGACACGCCGCCGATGCCGGAGGGTCTGCACTGGGACCTGTGGCTGGGCCCCGCGCCGGAGCGGCCGTACCACCCAGCCTACATTCGCGGCAACTGGCGCGGCTGGTGGGACTTCGGCGGCGGCGGCCACGCCGACATGGCGTGTCACTACATGGATTTGGCCCATTGGGCGCTGGACCTGTCGCGCCCGCTCACGGTCGAGGCTGAGGGCCCGCCCGTGCATCCCGAGTCGGCGCCGCCTCGACTGACCGTCCGCTACGAGTACCCCGCCCGCGGCGACAAGCCGCCGGTCAAGCTCACTTGGTGCATCGGCGTCGCTCGGCCGGACAACTTCGATCCCGCCAAAATGCCGGACTGGGGCGCGGGCGTATTGTTCATCGGCGAAAAGGGCATGTTGATCGCCGATTACGACCGGCGCCAGTTGCTGCCCGAGGCCCAGTTCGCGGGTTTCCGGCCGCCGGCGCCGTTCATCCCCGACTCGATCGGGCATCACAAGGAGTGGGTCGAGGCCTGCAAGCACGGCGGCACGACCACTTGCAATTTCGAGTACAGCGGGGCCCTGGTCGAGACGGTGCTGCTCGGCAACGTCGCCTATCGCAGCGGCCGCAAGATCGAGTGGGACGCCGCCCGGATGAAGATCCCCAACGCGCCCGAGGCGGAGGAATGGCTGCGGCGGGAGTATCGCAAGGGGTGGACGCTGTGGGGTGAGACAGTGGGAAGGTGGGGAAGTGAAAAAGTGGGCAAGTATGAACGCGTGAACGTATGAACGTGTGAACGAAAGGGGCGTCGGAGGGAATCAGTTCAGGCGGAGAGTTGGCGGCCGAAGGCGCGTTCGTAGAAGTCGGCGGCGCCGACGATGGCGAAGATGACCAGCATTGCCCCCACCGGGGCCAGGCTGCGAGCGAGCGGTTCGGCGACGGCGGCGGTCACCCAGAACGCGGCCACCAGCAACAGGCTCGCCGTTGCCGGCCATCGCCAGGTCCGCTGACGCAGACACACCACTGTTCCCCATAGGGCCGGGGCCAGAAGCGCAATCTGCACGGCGAACAACGGCCGCTGAAACCGCCCGTCGGCCGTGGCATACAGGCACCGCCATGCCCGCCGGGCCAGCCATGACGGCACCTCGGCCGGCGAATTCGCCATCTCCCGCCACACCACACTCGCCCGCGACCGCCAGCCGCCGCCTGCGGCGGTTGCTCCGCCCGCCCGCATCGCCCGGGCGATGGCCGAGGAGTCGTTGGGATCCAGCACCATGACCAGATCGCTGGAAAACGAGTTCAACGGGCTGGGCACGGCGCCCAGCCTGACAAGCCAGACC
>JACQVT010000393.1 GCA_016209665.1 Planctomycetota bacterium
CCCTCACGGTCGCGGTTCGGACAAGCCCCACGGTTCTCACGCACCCTCTCAATGGATCAAGTGTTCGGCGGCCAGGCGGATGGCGGGCTCCAGGGCGTCGGCGATCTTGTCGAAGGGCACGTTTGTTTCCGGGGGCATTTCGAGCTTGAGTTCCCGGCGGAGTGACTCGCGCACGGGGATATTGCGGGACCCGCTGACGGCCAGCAGCCGCTCGGCGGCGGGCGAGGTCAGGAAGTCCAGGAGAACCCTGGCCGACTCGGCGTGCGGCGCCCCGGCCACCAGACCAACGGAGTTGGGCACGAGGAGCGTCCCGCCGTCGCCCATGTCGGGATAGACCAGGTCGATCGGTTCCCTTCGTTCCTGGCGGGCGTACACGTCGTCGGTGTCGGTGGCGCCGATCAGCAGCTCGCCCGCGCCGACCTTGCGGGTACACGTGGCGTTGCCGTCCATGAGCACGCCGCCCGTCGCTCGGTTGAGCTGCTGGAGGAACGCGACGTAATCGGCCTCTCCCCACAGGGCATACATGGCCGCGAAGTGGCCGGTCGTCGTGCCGAACCGCGGATCGGCGACGGCGAGTTTGCCCGCCCATTTCGGATCGGCGAGATCGCGCCACTTCGTGGGCAGGTCCTCCCGCTTGAGGTTCGCCGTGTTCCACGCCAGCACGCGGGCCCGCGCGCCGAACGCGGTCCAGCGGCCGGCGGGGTCTTGGTAGCGATCGGGGATGTCCTCAGCGGGCGGGCGGTACTCGGCCAGCAGACCCGCCCGGGCCAGCCGGATGGTGTTGAACAGCTCGCTCGACCAGAACACGTCGGCCCGCGGGTGGTTCTTTTCCGCCTCGATCCGCCGCACCAGGCCCGTGGTCTTGCCCGCCTCGGTATCGGTGACGAGTTGCACGCGGATGCCCGACTGCTTCTCGAACTCAGCCACCACCTCGCGGGCGAACGGCTCGTCGACGCTGGTGTAGAGGACGACGGTGGCGGAGTCGGCGGGTTTGCGGCAGCCGGACAATGGACAGGCCAACAGCAGGAACAGCCCGGCGAGGACGAAGTGAGAAGTGAGAAGTGAGAAGTGAGAAAGGTTAGCCTTGTCCGTGAGGTGCGCCGCGGAACCAGTATGCTGTCTCAATTCTCCATTCTCCATTCTCAATTCCGGTTCGTTATTTCGCCGCCGGCTGTTCGGTCGACGTGGCCTCAAGCTTCTGCTTTGCCGCGTCGACTTTGTCCTTGGGCAGGTCGGCCTCGACGTGCCTGAAGTACTCGGCCTGGCGAAGCCGGATGTGCCGCGGCTGGGTCTTCTGCCGGGTCGCGTCGCTGAGGTCCTCGCGGGTTCCGAGGACGGCCTCGACGAACTGATCGGACACCTCGCCCTTGTACTGCTCGCCCTGGACGAACCGCTGATCGATGATCGCCCCGGCTGCCATGTGTACGCGGGTGCGCTGCGGCGTGGTGGCAAACGCGGTCTGCTGTTTCTGGGCGAAGCCGCCCTCGCCGATGCCGGCGCCACCCATGCCCGGGCCACGATTCTCCAGGTTGTCCTCACCCTCGCCCAAACCGCCGCCAAGCTGGTCCTTGAGATCCTGCAGGTCCGACGCGGCGGCGTTCAGCTCGGCCAGCTCCTGCTGCAGCGACTCCATCTCGGACAACTGCTCGGCCGCCTGGCTCAGCCCGTCACCGCCCTCGCCGCCGTCCTGGGGCTCCTTGCTCTGCTGATCCTGACCGGCTTGGGCCTGGCCCTGCTGGCGACCCTGGTCCTGTTGGTCGGAGGGCTGCTGGCCCTGCTGCGAGGGCGATTGCTGGCCAGCCGCCTGCTTATTCTGTTGGCCCTGCTTCTGGTCGCCGGACTGACCCTGTTGCTGCTGGGCGGCCTTGGCGATGGCCTGGGCGAGCTTGCCGGCGGCCTTGCGGGCTTCCTCGGACTTGGCCGCCTGTTCCATCAGCTTGTCGATCTGTTCGGCGGACAGACCCTTCTCGGCCAGCTCTTTGGCGACGTCGCTGAGCTTGCCCTGGGTGACCTTCTCGAGCAGCTTGTTGATGTCCTGCTCGCTCAGGTCCATCTGCTGGAGCTGGTTCTTGAGCTTGCTGTTGCTCTCGGCGATCTTGCCGACCTGGTCGGCGAGCTTCTTGAGGTCGCCCCGCAGTTCATCGGCCCGGGCCTGCTCCTCAGCCGTCTGGGGCGTCTTGCTCAGTTGTTCGCGGATGGACTGCAGGGCATCCTTAGCCGACTTGAAGTCACCCTGAGCCAGCGACCTGGACAACATCCCCACCGTCGACGGCAGCGTCGGTTGAGCGGCGAGAGGCCGCAGCATCTGCTTGAAGGCCTCAACCTTGGCCAGCTCAGGGTTGTTCTTCTTGTCATCGAGCTTAGCGGCGACCGCATTGACCTGCTTGATCGCCTCGCGGCGGAGGTCGGCCGGCGACTCGAGCTTGGCCAGTTCCAGCGGTTCGGCGTCCTGCTTGTCCCGCTTGAGTTCGGGATGCTTCTGCTGCACCTGGCGGAGCTTGTCGACGATCGGCTTGACCTGGGCCGCCGTCCGCTCCAGTTGCGCCTGCCGCTGCCGCTGCTCTTCGCGGGCGGCCTGCTTGCCCGACAGATCGACCACCGGGAACAGCCAGCAGAACAGCAGCGCGACCACGAACGCCCCGCCGGCATACGGCGCCGACCTCGGCACCCGCACCGGCAGGTACATCTTCGGCGTGACCAGCCGGCTGACTTGGTTGGCATCGGCGACAGCCGCCTGGGCGAACGGGTCCGGCGAGGATGCGAAGTACAGGGCCGTGCTCAGCCGCTCCTTCAGCCGGGCCGCCTCGTCCAGCCGGGCTGCCGCGGACGCGCGGCTCTCCCGGGTGATGAGCGTCCACACGGCTGAGGCGACCAGCGCCGCCCCCACCAGGCCGGCGGCCGCCCACCACAGCAGCCGGCCCTCCTCATCGGTCGCCACCAGCACGCGCTCGGCCGAGACGAACAGGGCGAACAGGACCGCTGCCGCCGCCCACGACCAACCCAGCTTGACCAGCCACCGGTTGAGCCACAGTCTTCGCTGGGCCTGCCGAACCTTCTCGCGGATCTCGTTCATGATCGGCCCTCCCGGTCTCCATCATAGAGCCTACGGGACGAGATTGGGGGGGGCATCCCGTCCGCCTGAAGGCGAAGGCGGCCAAGATGCCCGCCCCCCAAGCGCGGCCGCAGAGACCACCCAGCCCCACACCTTCTTAGACGGCCCAGCGGAGCGGAAGTTGTCTCAGGTTGGGCAGCCACATTCGATTCTACCGTCCTGCCGGGTACGGCCGGACGACGTGGCCGGGCTGCTGTAACAGCTTGCCCTACAGTTGGTTACGTCGAGCCTGGCGATGGCCGTAGCGCACCGCCTGGCGAATCCAGTCCAATCGGGCCAGCGGGATCGTCCCGTAGTCGCTGATCCAAACCGAATGACAGCCCAACTCGGCCGCCATGCCCACGGCGGCGACGAGCGCTCCTGCGTCCGAGCAATCCGCTCGGGCACTTAGCCGCAACGACAGCTTGTTGCCGGGCTTGGGCTGGCATGCGTCGGACGCCCGCCGGATCGTATCGTCGACGTCGCGCACGTCGAGGGCGTCGCAATCGCACAGGAGAACATCGTATACCCCGTTGAGTTTGCCTACCTCCACGCCGCTGGTGATGGGCGGCGGCGGGCAATGCAGGACCAGCGCACATCGGCACGTCCGCCGCAGCGAACCGGCCCAGACATGCAGTTGCGACGAGCGCCACTGCAAGTAGGCGTCCAGACGGGGGTGTTCCTGGACGAAGCCACGCGGTATGCCCGGCAGAGAGTTTCCGGTATCGCAGGCCCGCTGCAGGGTGTCTCGCACGAGGCTCGCGACGGCGTCGACGTCGATACCGTCGCGCCCGGCCAACTGCCGGCACGACTCGCAGAAGCAGATTGTCCGGAGCCAGAATTCGATCGGGCCCAACCAGGGACCCCGGGGCTCGTCATACGGGAACCCGGATCGACTCCAGCAGAAGCCGAGATCGTCCAACTGTACGAAATCGAGGGCGTAGTTCTCGGTCAGGTCGGCGAGCAGGCCCCGGACGTATTCCTGCACGTCCGGGTTGACGGGACACAGCCAGCCGTTCCGGTCACCGAAGACATCTCGGACGCAGGCATGTTCGTAGCGTCGGGCGACGGGCCCGTTGCTGCAAGCGAACACCGCTCCGCCCATCTTGAGACCACGCTGATGGCAGGCCTCGGCCACTGGCTTCAGGGGGTTGCGCTTCCGCAGCCACCCGGCGGGAACGGGGCGGAGGCGCGTGCCGGCATAGCGGCTCGGCTCGGGTTGGAACTGGGCGCCGCCGTCGGAAACGAACGTTCGCGGGGACACGCCCGCGTGCGGTCGAAATTGTTGGATGAACGGACAATGGACCGGCACGACAATGCCCGTCACGCCGGTCTCGCCCTTGATGCGATCGAGGGTGCCCTCGATGCCCTCATCGACGAGGTCCCACAGGAAGCATTCCAGGTAGGTTTCGAAGCCCGATGACGTCATGCCGGACCTCCGCCGCGCCGGGCCCCAACCCGGCGGGCGCATTGTACTGGATAACGGATCGGGCGAGGATATGTTATCCTGCCGGTCATGAGCACCCGACCGCGCGTTATCATCCTGCGTAACCCCGCCAAGTCGGCCGCCGAGGCGACCTTGGCCGAACTCATCGACGGCGTCAAGCGAAAGGCGGACGTGGTGGCCAGCGGCGTCATCGAGGACGCTGAGACCGCCGGACGGGAGCGACCCGATCGCGTCGTGGTGCTGGGCGGTGACGGGAGCATCCTGGCCGTCGCCCGGGGGCTCGGCGAGGAGCAGGTGCCGATCGTGGGCGTCAACTTCGGGAAGCTCGGCTACCTGGCCGAGTTCAGCGTGGACGACCTGGCTCGCAACCTCGACGCCGTGCTCGCGGACCCGCGGATCGTCAGCCAGCGGATGATGATCGAGGTGACGGTCGCGCACGACGGCGGGCCGGTCCGCCGGTCGCTGGCCGTCAACGACGTCGTGGTCCACGCCGGGCCGCCGTACCGGATGATCGCCCTGGCGATCTCGGTCAACGGTGTACACCTGACGAACGCGAGCTGCGACGGCCTGGTCATCGCGACACCCTCCGGATCGACCGCCCACAACATGTCCATCGGCGGGCCGATCCTGCAGTCCGAGGTCAACGCGATGGTCGTCTCGCCGATCTCGCCCCATTCCCTGACGCACCGGCCGCTGGTCGTCGCCGGCGAATCCAGCATCGAGGTGCTCGTCCGCCAGGCCAACGAGGGCACCACCCTGGTGATCGACGGGCAGGTGCCCGTGCCGCTCAAGGTGCACGACCGCGTCAGCGTCGGCCGATCCGTCCACCGCTTCCAGCTTGTCCACAACCCCACGCAGAGCCGGTGGTACACGCTCACCGAGAAGCTCAAGTGGGGGCAGTGAGACGGTGGGAAAACGGCGGGAGGGAGCGGTCTGGTCGGTTTTCCGGCGGTTTTCGGGAGGTTTTGGCGTCCGACCTGCTGATTTTCGCCAGATTTCGGCGGTTTTTTACCGTTTCCCACTGGACGCGGTGTTGCGGATTCATTAAGATTCGCCGCCAGTTAAGGGCCAGCGTTCGGCCCCGGCTCATCCAACAAGGAGGAAAAACATGGCCGCTAGCGGTAGGATGTCCAAGTCGGCGATCGCTTCGTCGCTGGCTGAGTCAGTCGGTATCCCCAAGAAGCAGGCGCTGCTGTTCCTCGAGGAGCAGGCGTGCCTGGCGTATGCCCAGGCGAAGAACGGGTTCGTGATCCCCGGGCTGGGCAAGCTGGAGTTGAAGAATCGCAAGGCCCGCATGGGCCGCAACCCCGCCACCGGCGAGACGATCAAGATCCCGGCCAAGAAGGTCGTGAAGTTCCGGGTGGCCAAGGCCGCCAAGGACGCGATCCTCGGCGGCGGCGGGAAGGCCAAGAAGGCCGCCAGGAAGAGGGGCAGGTAAGCTGGCAACTCGGCCGGCCCGACACGGACGGCGGGCACCTTGCCGAGTGTGGTGCGCCATAGCTAACATGGCCGGTCGCCGCAACCACCCGGGTCAGGGTTGTCGCGGCGATCGTGCTTTGTGAGCTGTCAGCTTTCAACCGTCGGCTTTCAGCCACACAAAGAAGCGGCCGCCCTGGTTCGGGCTTCCCGGCTTGACGTGTCCGGCTGAAAGCTGATCGCTGATCGCGGACAGTTTTTCACATCAGAAAGACGAACATCACCACGACGAAGATCGGGATGAGGATGCCCACGCTGTAGAGCATGTAGCCGAAGAAGCTGGGCATTCGCACGCCGGAGGCCTCGGCGATGCTCTTGACCATGAAGTTGGGCCCGTTGCCGATGTAGGTGTTGGCCCCCATGAACACGGCCCCGAGCGAGATGCCGACGAGCAGGTCCTCGCGGATGAAGTTGCCGCCCAGGAGGGTGAGGATCCCGGGTCCGGCCTGATGGGTAAGGGCGTCGGCGGTGTGGAAGAGCACGACGTAGGTGGGGGCGTTGTCGA
>JACQVT010000357.1 GCA_016209665.1 Planctomycetota bacterium
CGGCGCCGACGACTTCGGCGTGGCGTTCCAACTGGACGTCAGCCTGTATGGCAAGCCGGGCGAGCGGATCGGGCTCTTGCCGCGATTGAACGGCGATTGGCAGTTCAAGGACGGCCCCGACCGGTTCTGGCAGCCCTCGCTCGGCAATGAAGTCTACATCGTCCAGGGGCGGCCCGACGTCTACCGTGAGCGTCCGGACGTGCGGCCGAGCCTCGCGGCGGCCACGCTGGATGGTCAACGCCTGGTAACCGTGCGATTCTCGCATCGCCTGGCCGTCACGGACTGGCCGAAGGACCGCTTCAGTATCGCCACAACCGAAGGCAAACCCATCCCCGTCGTTTCCGTCGATCCGGTCGACGTGCGTGAGGGCCGCACCGCGGAGTGCGCGCTGACCACCGCGGAGCCTCTGGACTTCGTGCGAGACACCTTCGTCGCCCAAGCGAGCGGACTCGGAACGGTGCCCGTTCGTCCGTGGCGCGTTCTGGACGATGCGGAGCGGTTCTACGATGCTCAAGCAGAGATGGGGGCCGGTTACTCGGTCGGGCACACCACGTTCCATGTGTTCGCTCCGACCGCCCGGCGGGCGTGGGTCGTGACCGCCGACGCTCCCGAGGGCGACGCCGGCCGGCGCGAAACGCAGATGAATCGCGGCGGCAAGGGCTTGTGGAAAGCCGCCATCGCCGGCGATCGGGCGGGCCAATACTACTCCTACCGCCTCGAGGGCGTCGGCCTCGACGACAAGGCGGAGATCACCGACATCTACGCGACCTGCACGCAGAACCGGACCGTCCGCTCGCTGATCGTCGATCCGGTCAAAACCGATCCCCCCGGCTTTCGCGAGCAGTCGTTCACGTTCAACGGATCGCCCACCGACGCCGTCATCTACGAGATGCACGTCCGCGACTTCACGATCGCCGGGAACTCGGGCGTCGAGCACAAGGGCAAGTACCTGGGCCTGACCGAGGCCGGCACCCACCTGCCCGGACATCCCGACGTTCGGACGGGCTTGGACCACCTGGTCGAACTGGGCGTGACGCACGTGCAGCTCATGCCCATCCAGGACTTCGACAACGACGAGAGTCAATCGGACACCTACAACTGGGGCTACATGCCCGTCAGCTTCAACTCGCCCGACGGGTGGTACGCGACCTCCGTCAGCGGCCCCTCGCGCATCGTCGAGTTCAAGCGGGCGGTCAAGGCCCTGCACGATCGCGGCCTCGGCGTGGTGATGGACGTGGTGTACAACCACGCGGCCGACCGGGCGTCGTTCGAGCGGCTGGTGCCGGGCTATTACTTCCGCCAGCGGTCCGACGGCAGCTTCCACAACGGCTCGGGTTGCGGCAACGAGTTCATGAGCGAAAGGCCCATGGCCCGCAAGTTCATCCTCGACTCGCTCAACTACTGGGTCCGGGAGTACCGGATTGACGGGTTCCGCTTCGACCTGATGGGCCTGATCGACCTTCAGACCCTGAAGCGGATCAAGGCCGAGCTGTCGGCGATCAGGCCCGGCATCCTCATCTACGGCGAGCCGTGGACGGGCGGGGCCACGCCGCTGAACCCGATCACCGGCCATCCGCAGGTCCGCGGGACGGGCCTGGGGGCCTTCAACGACCACTTCCGCGACGCGATCAAGGGCGACCGCGACGGCGGCCTGCCCGGGTTCGTGCAGACGGGGGATCGTATTCATGGCATCCGGCTGGGGCTGGAAGGTGCCATCCACGACTGGTCGGCCGACCCGTTGGAATCGGTCAATTACTTCGAGGCCCACGACAACCTGACGGCCTGGGACAAGATGCTCCAGTCCCTGCCGAATGCCCCCGAGGCCGACCGCCGCAAGGCCATCCGGTTCGCCTCGTTGATCCTGCTCACCAGCCAGGGCACCATCTTCCTGCACGCCGGCCAGGAGTTCTGCCGCACCAAGCAAGGCCACAACAACAGCTACAACCTGCCCGATGCGATCAATCAGCTCGACTGGTCGGACAAGCTGAGGCACGCCGACGTGTACGCCTACGTGCGGGGGTTGATCGCGATCCGCAAGGCCCACCCCGTGCTGCGGCTGTCGAGGCGGGCCGACATCGAGGCCCGCTCCTACTTCCTCGACGCCCCGAACAACCATAGTCTGATGTGGCGGCTCAAGGGCGAAGGGCTGCCGGGGGAGTCGGCCCGTGAGTTCCTCGTGCTGCTCAACGGCAGCGCCCAAGCCGGCGGCTTCGTCCTGCCCGCCAAAGGCTGGCGGATCCTCGCCGACGCCGATCGCGCGGGAACGACCGCCATCGGCCAGATCGACGAGGCGGTGGAGGTCCCGGCCCGCTCGGGGATGTTGCTGATGCGGCAGTAAATCGCAGGACCCAAGACATTCCGAGAGGGGTCACATGATGAAGCGCGACATACTCAAGGCATTCACGCTGATCGAGGTGCTCGTGGTCGTGGCCATCATCGCCGTGTTGATCGCGATCCTGCTTCCATCCCTGAAGCGAGCCCGGGAGGATGCCCGGCGGACCGTCTGCCTCCACAACCTCAAGATGCTGGGCCAGTGCTGGGTGCTTTACCACACGGAGAACAAGGGCAACCTTCTTGCCGGTGTGGCGGCTGCGGGAGAGATCGATCTGACGCCGCCGATCCGGGTCAAGCCGGACTGGCTGAAAACGCACGCGCCCGGCTGGGTGAAGTACATCGGCGGGACACCCAAGGAGCAGCCCGTCTCCACACAGCTCTGGGGGATCCGAACGGGGGCCCTCTTCAAGTACACCCGCACCGAGACGATCTACCGCTGCTCGCGTGCGCGGGAGAAAGAGATGCGAACGTACAGCACCAATCAAGGGGTCAACGGCTACATCGATGGCACGTTCAGCGACAACGGCACCAACTACAAGTGGACCGATTGGGTCGCCCAGCGAATTGACGAACTCAAGACGCCGTCCGGCCGCTTGGTCTTCTTCGACGACTTCCCCGAGAACTGGGATGCCTGCTGGATGATCTCTCCGGTGAGCCAGGATCGCTGGTGGAACCCGCTTTCCCTGCGCCATGACCTGGGCACGACTCTCACTTTCGCCGACGGGCATTCCGAGCGGTGGCTCTGGACGGACTCGCGAACGCGCACGTTCGCCAGAATCAGTTGGGAGGATTGGTTCAAGGCCGAGTCATCCAGCGCGACGAAAATCGACGGGCCGCACAACCGCGACCGCAGACGTCTCCAGTTGGCCTGCTGGGGCCGGCTGGGCTATCAGGTCTCCGGGGGAAATTGAAAGCCGGACCGCTTATCCGGTCCGCATCCGTGGGCGCGGCTCGTTGCAGGCAGGCGTCTCGAATGTCAATCAGCTTGCGGCGGGCGACCCGGCGAACTCGCATCCTGGGCAGGCTGAGGCGTCGCCCGGGTCCGCTGTCGGACCCACCGGTGTGGCTTGACCTGTTGGCCCGATTCTGCGGAAATACTCGCCTATGCATCGCGTGCGGGTCGTCATTGTCGTGCTGGTGACGGGGGTTTTGCTTTGGTGGCTGTATCCAAAGCGCGAGGCGGATCGCGGCGAGAAGCGCACGGAAGTGACCATCTGGTTCAACGGCCCGGTTGAAGGGCGGCAGCTCGCCGTCATCGACGCGTTCGAGAAAGCGTTCCCTCAATATCGCGCGATTCTGGGCTCGTCCGCCGCCCGCACCGGCCTGGAGGGCGAGGGCAACCCCCAGCGCCTGATGTGCGGCATCGCCGGGGGCGTGCCGCCCGAGGTCGTGGAGTACGACCGGTTTGCCGTCTGCCAATGGGCGTCGCGCAAGGCGTTCTGTGACCTGAATCCGCTGATCGAACGCGACCAGCGCGAGCTGGATGACGCCCGAAGGCAGCTTGCCAAGCGGCAGGCCGATGGCGCGGACGCGGCTTCGATCGAGCAGCAGCGCCGACGCGTCGAGGTCCTCAAAGCGTACATCGTCCGGCCGGAAGACTACTACCCGCAGACGTGGAACGAATGCGCCTGGCAGGGCGGCCAATACGGCGTGCCCAACTACATGGACGACCGTGTGCTGTACTACAACGCCGACCTGCTGGTGCAGAACGGTTTCGCCAACGACAAAGAAGAGCCGATCCCGCCCGACACCTGGGAGCAGGTCTGCCGCAAACGCGTCGACGTGTCCGACGCAACGATCGCCACGCGGGAGGGCAAGACGGCCCGCGTGCACAGCGATGCCGCCGATTTCCAGGCCGCCGGCGTCCGGCCGGGGGATACCGTCAGCCACATCAGCGAGTCGGGCGTCGTCACGCGCTGCCTGGCGGCCTCCGTCGAGTCGCCCCACGATCTTGTCCTCCGCAGTGCGTACAGTGGCCGCGACCTGTCGCTGCCCGACCGTCCCGGCCAGCACATCAAGGTGTTCGACCAGGACAGTTATGCCCTTCGCCTGAGCCGGTGGGACGATCAGGGCCGGATGCGGGTGGTTGGTTTCGAGCCGCAGCACGGCAACGGCTGGCTCTACATGTACGGCTGGATGAACGGCGGGGAGTTTCTCAGCGAGGACGGCCTGCGATGCACGCTGGACGATCCGCGGATCGTCGAGGCCCTGCAATGGACGACCGACGTCTATGACAGCATGGGCGGCGTCCAGGATGTCAACGCCTTCAAGAAGTCCTTCCAGCCGGGGGCCCAGGACCCGTTCTTCATCAACCAGATCGCTCTGTTCATCAACGGGGACTGGTTCTTGCGGGACATCGGCCGGTATGCCCGCGACATGAAGTTCGGAACGTACCCCGCCCCCGTCCCCGCGGCCCGGCTTGGGGGGCGGGCATCCTGCCCGCCTTCTTCTCTGCCCGACCACGCCGGTCAACCCAATGGGCGAGATGCCCAGGGATCTGAAGCAGCAGACGGCGGGCAGGTTGCCCGATCGTCAGAAACGGAACAAGGCGGGCAAGATGCCCGCCCCCCAAGCGAAGGCCGATACTTCACCTGGGTCGCCGGTTTCGCCTACTGCATCCCCGCCACCTGCCCGCCCGACAAGATTGAGGCCGCCTGGGCCCTGGTCAAGTTCCTTTCCTCGGTCGAAGGCGGGATGGTGGCCAACGAGCACGACGCTCAGCGCGAACGCGGGCAGGGACGAGTATATGTCCCCCGATTGGCTGCCAGCATCCCGTTCAACCGTCGGCAGCTCGAGGCTTACGTCAACATCCCCGGTTTCCCCGAGCGGGTTCGAGCCGGTCTGCAGACGCACGTGGACATGCTGCCCTACGGGCGGTTCCGCCCCGTTTCGCCCGAGGGCAAGAAACTCTGGGACGCCCAGGCCACCTCGCAGGACCTGGCGTGGAACCACAAGTACACGCCGGCCGAGGCACTGCGGCGGCAAGCGCAGCAGGTGCAGCAGGCCCTCGACCGGTTCTACAGTCCACCCCAAGGACCCAGGCTGCACTGGTCGCCCCTCATTTGGCTTTACCTCGTCGCCCTATCCATCCTGGCGGCGACGGTCTACTTGAGACATCGGCCGCGTTACCGTCTGCCCGGCTACCTGCGCCGCGAGTGGCGCGTCGGCGTGTTGTTCGCGATGCCTTGGATCATCGGGTTCGTCGTGCTGTCCGGCGGACCGATGATCTTCAGCGCCGCCATGAGCTTCACGCAGTACGACGTGCTCTCGCCGGCAGTGTTCGTGGGCGCGCAGAACTACGCTGACCTGATGGCGCCCGCGAAGGACCCGCTGTTTCTCAAGTCGCTGGGCAACACGCTGTTCATGGCCATCGGCGTGCCGCTGGGCATGATCGTCGGCCTGGGGCTGGCCATGCTGCTGGACACCCGCGTCCGCGGCATGAGCGTGTACCGCACGCTGTACTTCCTCCCCGCGATCATGCCGGTGGTGGCCGCCTCCGTGCTGTGGATCTGGGTGTTCAACGCCCAGAACGGCCTGATGAACTGGATGCTGCACCTAACGGGCATCGAGGCGATCATCGACTGGCTCAACCGCCGATTCGACGTCGGCCTCAAGACACCCATCAGTTGGCTCACCAGCGAGAAGACGAGCAAGCCCGCCCTGATCATCATGGGCCTGTGGGGCGCCGGGGCGAGCATGATCATCTGGCTGGCCGGCCTGAAGGAGGTCCCGACGCACCTCTACGAGGCGGCCGCCCTTGATGGGGCCGGCCCGCTCCGCCGCTTCTTCCACATCACGCTGCCCATGCTCACCCCCTACATCCTGTTC
>JACQVT010000358.1 GCA_016209665.1 Planctomycetota bacterium
CCGCTATCCATCCGGATTGGCCCGGATTTCCTCCAGCCGCGGCCGCAGCTCCGGCGGGATCCGCCCCGCGAGGGCGTCATCGATCAGGCCGACGTGGATCATGTCCCGGATGTGCACCCGGTCGATGTCCCGGAACGGTATCAGCTTGAGCACCAGCAGTTCCGGCAACCCGATGGCGTTGACATCATCCGGCGTGCGAATCCCGACTTTCACGGGCGGGGCCGGGCATGGATCGGTCGATTTGATCTTCTCGCCCGCGAAGATGATGTGCACGGCTCGGCTGGGCATGGGATCCTCGCGATCCAGAAACATGGTCACGCCGCTGACTTCGGCGAGGTCGAAGCCGGCCGCCGACATCGCCGCCGCAGCCTGCTGCAGGTCGGGGCGCTGCAGCAGAATGTCCACATCCTTGGTGTTCCGAATCGCGCCGGGGTCTTTGCTCCCGACCCACGCCGCGACGGCATTGCCGCCGATCACGGCGTATGGGATGCCCGCCGCCTCCAGGGCTCGCGCCGTCCGCACCATCCGCTCATGTACCTTCTCGACCGCACGTTCGTGGCGCATAAACCACTCCACGGGAATCCGAACCACGTTCACCGGGATTTGCACGTCCGGGATGCTCATACTTCACCAGGGCTCGAACGTCTTGCGGACGCCGGTCAGGTCCAGCGCGAAGCCGGGCACGGCCTGGCTGACGAACGAATCGCCCTGCGGCGCGGCCTCCACATACTTGCCCTTTTCCAGACGATAGAACGTGAACTCCTTCCGGTCGGGATCGACCAGCCAGTACTCCTGTACGCCGAACCGTTCGTAATCCTCCCGCTTCGTACGACGGTCGAGGTTCCGCGTCGCGGGCGACAGGACCTCGACCACCAGGGACGGCGTGGCCCGCAGTCGCTCCGATGAACCCGGCAGATGCCGACGTTCGACAAAAACGATGTCCGGCCGATAGACGATCTCTTCGCCACCAGCCACTGATCCTAGCCGCACCTCGACGTCGGCCAGGACCACGCCGATCGGATTGGCGACGAGGTAAGTCCTGAGTTGCCCAAAGACCTCGGCGACGATGAACTGATGCCTGGGTGTTGCACCGGGTGACATGAACACGACTCCATCGATCAACTCGTAGCGGTCTTTGGTTTCGGGCAGCGCCAGAAACTCCTCAGCCGTCATGCGCAGCCCGACGAGGCTGGAGGCAGTATCCTCGGCAATGTGGATTTCGGTCGCCATGTCTTCAGACCCAGCTACCTCCCCATTATACGCGATCCGGTGGCCGGGGGGCCGACGAATTCCGGGCGGGACAGCGGCTCGCTGCAGACTCCGCGGTCACGATGCCTGGCTGAACAGGGTACCCGGCGGGGCGGATGGTGGGGCGGCGGCGTCCTGGGCGTCGGGATCGACGACGATGACGTTGGGGCCGAGTTCGTCATCGGTCTGCATGCCGGCGATGCTCTTGATCGGCCGGCCGTGCTCGTCGAGTTGCTCGTCGGCCTGGGCGGTGATCCGAGTCGCCATCGCGCTTAAGTTCGTGAGCAGGCTGGCACGGTCGATCTTCGGGTTGATCGCGCTGCACGCGGCGACCACCTCGGGGATGTAGCGGGCGAAGATGCTCCGCCGCTCGCCCTGGTACTTCATCTTCCGCCGGCGGTTGAGGTACGCCGACAGCTTGCGTCCGCAGTCCTGCAGGGCCAGCTTGATCTCCTGGCGAATCTCATCGTAGTCAGCGATCGCCTCCTTGGACTCCGACGTGAACGGCACCCACACGCTGGCCATGTGCACCATCACGACGACCGGCCCCTGCGGCAACGATCCGCCGCTCTGCGAAAGCCCGTACCGCCGCCACTCCAGGTCGATCACCGTCTTGAAGATGCAGCACGCCGACTGCTGATACAGCAGAGGCACGCGGTTGGCGAACCGGATAATCCGCGCCAGCGGCACGTGGCCGCCCGATCCGTTGCCGTTCTTGTTGCGGCCTTTGCCATTCTGCTCCGGTGGCGGCTCATCCTCGTTCGCCTTGGGATCGGGACCGAGGGCCCCGCCAAACGCCAACCCCGCCTCGATCTGGAATGGGTTGCCGCGGTAGACCGCCGGCGGCCGCGTCGACGCCGTGAAGAACTCCGCCTTCACGCCCTTCAGCAGCCCGGTCAGAATCTGCTCGGCCCCGATCGGGGCCAGGCAGTTCGTCGGCGGGGACATCAGCCGGGCCTCCTGGATCGCCTTGTACAGCTTCTCCGCCTCCTGGCGGGCGATCCGCTTGGGGTGAGCCCGCGGGTTGAGCTTCGCCCGCCGGCAGATTTCCTCGGCCACCTTCGGGCCCACCCGGCAGAACTCTGTCTGCATGAAGCCGGTCAGCCAGTGCGACTTGGTCTCGTGCAGCATCTTGATCAACATGCCCAACTCGACGCCCAGCGGGTGCGGCTTGATCGCGTCGGTCTGGGCCGGCATCACCTCTGTGCCGCGCTCATACATCACCGGCTCGCCCACGGGTGGGAAATACGCAAACCGCCCGTGCGGGTTGGCGATGGCCGTCTGCTCCATGTACTCGTCCACGGACTGGCGACCCTTGTTGTACGAGGCGGCCAGCTCGATCTCGACCTCCGTGCCGTGCTCCCAGGCGACCTCGACCTCGGCATCCTTGACCACGTTAGGCGAGTTCGTCTTGGTGTCGATCTGAATCTCGTAGTGGTGGGCGGCCTTCTTCGGCGAAATCCGCGAGACGATGCGGATGCTCTTGCCCGTGGTCAGCAGGCCGTACATCCCCGCCGCCGAGATGCCGATCCCCTGCTGGCCGCGCGACATCTTCAGCCGGTGGAACTTCGAGCCGTACAGCAGCTTGCCGAAGACGTTGGGAATCTGCTGCTTGACGATCCCCGGCCCGTTGTCCCGCACCAGCACCCGGAACCGGTCCTCGCCCGTCTGCACCAGCCGGACCTCGATCTCGGGCAGAATGCCCGCCTCCTCGCAGGCGTCGAGCGAGTTGTCGACCGCCTCCTTGACCGACATCAGCAGGGCCTTGCGCTTGTTGTCGAAGCCCAGCAGGTGGCGGTTCTTGGCGAAGAACTCCGAAACGGAGATGTCCCGCTGCTGGCGGGCCATGGTCTCCGCCGTCACCCGGCCCGTGGACCTCTTGAGACGAGCCCCAGCCCCGCCGCTGGCGGCTTCGCGCTTGCGACCTTCGCCGGCGCCATAAGCCGGCGCCGCCACCGCCCGCAGCGCCACCTTTGCCGCGGCGGCGACCGCCGGCGGCGCCTTCGCGTCGCCGCTGGCGCCGCTCGGCGAGAACAGCGACAACTGCCCCGAATCAGTCTTCTTTGCTTGCGTCATTACGGAAACGCCGTCCATGGCTTGCATAGGAGAGTCTTCCTGCCCGGTAACCCATACCCCGAATTATAACCGAACACCCCGCCTCTATTCCAACCCGCTTGACCGCCCCGAGGGCGGCGGATATCACGTCCCCTGTTTCATCGGCTGCCGGCCGTTCTGAACGCCAGCCGATCGCAAGCTATTTGGACGGAAGGAATAGCGATGCCTAACCGCCTCTGCGCGGCCGCCCGGGGATACGCGTGCCTCCTGGTCTTCCTGGCGGCATCGGTCCCGACCGGCTGCAAGCGCGACGAGGACTCCGCCCCATCGGAGCCAGATGCCTTGGTGCAGCCCCCGGCCGGCCCCTCGGCCACCAGCAGACCCGAGCCTGCGATCCGCCTGGACGAAGCCCTCCCGACCATCGCCTGGCAGGATGCCGCCGCCTACCTGGACGAGGAGGTCCTGGTCGTCGGCCGCATCGCGCGAGCGGGCGCGAGCAAGACCGGCCACGTGTTCCTCAACTTCGACCGGGAGGGCCGCGACTCGCTGACCATCTTCATCGACCGCAGCAAGATCGACCGGTTCCCGCTCGCACCCGCCGCCATGTACCGCGGAAAGGTCGTCCGAGTCCACGGGTTTGTCCAGGAGTACAACGGCCGGCCCGACATCTCGGTGACTGGCCCCGACGATCTTGTCGTCCTGCCGGACGACGCCGCGGTGCCCGAGCCGGCAAGCCAGCCCTTGACACGCGACGCGACCTCGTCGCCCGTGGACGCTTTGCGTCCGTCGCATGTCAAAGACCAGCCGGCTTCCGCCCCCGCCTGGACTCTGCCCGCCGATGGCACGATTACCATCGGCGCCTACAACGTCCTCAACCTGTTCGACCACGTCGACGATCCCTACCGCACCGACACCGAGGCGGACGAAAAGCCCCGCCCGCAGATCGAAGCCCTCGCCTGCACCATCCGGTCGCTCAACGCCGACGTACTGGCCCTCGAGGAGGTCGAAAACCGCGATATCCTCCAACGGTTCGTGGGGGCGTTCCTCAGGGACATGGGCTACGAGGTGGTGCTGTTCGAGGGCAATGACAACCGCGGCATCGACGTCGCCCTGTTGTCGCGCCTGCCCGTCGGACCGGTCACGTCACATCGTCACCTGCGCTTCGCCGACCCTGACGGCAGGACCATGCGCTTCCGCCGCGACCTGCTCCAGGTCCGGGTCGAACCGCCCGGCGGGATGCCCTTCGACGTCTTCGTGCTGCACCTCAAGAGCAAGGGCGGTGAGCCCGGCGGCAGCGCTGAAACGCGCATAGGCGAGGCCCGCGCGGTGCGAGCAATCCTCGAC
>JACQVT010000359.1 GCA_016209665.1 Planctomycetota bacterium
ATCCTATATAAAGCTGGTGAAGCGGCAAATGTACGGCCGCGGCTCCCTCGACCTCCTGAAACGGCGCGTCCTGAAGGCGGCTTGACCCGCCCCAAAGCTGCACTATTCCCGTGCCAGAGCCAATCTAATTGACGTTGGACACTCCAGCAGGTGGTGACCCACTGGCTGGAGCCCCTGGGCTTGGCATTGAACCCCAGCAAGACCCGCATCACCCACACGCTCCACCCACAGGACGGAACGGTGGGCTTCGACTTCCTGGGCTTCACGGTGCGGCAGTTCCCCGTTGGTCGGACCCACACCGGCCGCAACACGGTGGGGCAGCCGCTGGGCTTCAAGACGATCATTCGCCCCAGCCGAGCCGCGCAACAGCGGCACCTGGCCGCCCTCGCGCGGATCATCCGCCAGAGCCGAGGCGACACGCAGGCGGTGCTCATTCGGCGGCTCACCCCGGCCATTCGGGGCTGGGCCACCTATTACCGCCACGTCGTCGCGGCTCGGGTCTTCCACCGCGCGGACGATCAGGTCTACTACAAGCTGCGACGCTGGGCGCATCGTCGTCACCACAACAAACGGGAACGCTGGATCATCAGCCGCTATTGGCGCACCCGCGGCGCTCGCCGCTGGGTCTTCACCCCGGACGACGGGCCGGAGTTGGCCCGCCACACCGACGTGAAGGTCACGCGCTACGCCAAGGTCCATGGCGCGCGCAGCCCGTTTAACGGGGAGTGGACGTATTGGAGCAGCCGATTGGGCACCTACCCCGGCGTGCTGCCGTCGCAAGCACGGCTGCTACGTCACCAGGGAGGCCGCTGCACCGGCTGCGGCTTGTACGTGCGGCCAGGAGACCTGCTGGAAACCGACCATGTGGTGCCGCGCAGTCGTGGCGGCGACCACACATCCAGCAACAAGCAGGTGCTCCATGCCCATTGCCACGACGCGAAGACCGCCACGGACGGGTCGCATCCCGCTCAGCGGTCCGAGGTACCGACGACGGCCAAGGCGCCGAGGAGCCGGGTGCGAGGAAACCCGCACGCCCGGTTCTGAACGGAGGCGGTACTGGCGACAGTGCCGCCTACCGAACAGCACCTTCCGCTGCTCCTGGGCGCACCTCGTACGCCGCTCGCGGAGCTTGGCGGATCAGGAGGCGACGCTGGTGGCCGGCATGTACCTGGTGGGGATGGTCTACAACGTCTGCCGCTGGCACGACAGTCTGCGGGTCGCGCACCCCGACGGTCCACGGCGCTGGCAGGAACGGACGCCGGCCATGGCGGCCGGGCTAACCGACCACCGCTGGAGCATGGCCGAACTCCTCTGGTGGCACCCTCCCACCCCCCTCAGCCGGCCAGGTGGCTAACCCCGGTTCCCTCCGGCTTCACCCACGGGCTTCACGGCTGAGATAGCCTCGGGCCGACGTACGCGGACATACTTGGCGCGTTCAGGAGTGCATCATGCCGTACACCGTCGATTTCAACAGCGTCTCGACCGTCGGTCTGGAGTCGTCGCCGGTCGCGGCGGCGCTCGCAGGTCTGCGGGCGAACGAAGCCCGCTACTTCAAGAACAAGTACGACCACACCTTCACGGTGGAGCCGGCGAGCAGCGCTCAGGAGACCATCGACTGGGTGCACCGGATCCTCAAGGAAGAACGCGACATCGTCATCTCGTCTCGCCCGCTCGAGGCTACAGAAATCCACCTCGAGAACATCCGATGGGTCTACGTCTTCTATGAGAGCGGCCTGTCGATCAACGTGCTGTACACGGTCGACGACCCCAAGAAGCGGGCGGTCGGGTTCAAGCTCTCCGACGGGATGGAAATTCCTGAGGAGCTTGCCTCCAAGTTCAAGTTTGCGAGGCAGAAGTCGAGGTTGGCCGGAATGATTCGCGGTTCCTACTTCACCTTCAAGAACGGATACTGACCCCCAGCCCGGCTCTGCGAGGTCAGTCATCTCCTGCCGGTTGTGTCCCCAGACCGCGGGCTCCGGGCAGCGGCTTGTTGGCGAGCCGACAGTCTCCGACTATCCCGGCGGAAGCGCGAGCTTCCCGTAACCGCGAAGTGCCGTGTGGGGGCAGTACCGACAGCACGCGGCCCGGTCGAGCTGGGTAGGTCGATCAAGGAGAGGTTTGGGCCCTGCTGTTGCCGCCGGAGACGGCTCCCACAACGCCGTCCCGGTACACCTTTCGGTACACCTTAGCCGGGAAATCGAGGGATTCGTCGGGCGACGTCGGGACACACCGAAGACGCGATTTCAAGTTCAAATTGGACGTTAGGCGACGTTGAAAGACGCCAGAAAACGGGCTCTGTTGAGACTGCAAAACCGCGGCCCGCGGCCCATCCCGTGTGCCCGACTCCCCTGCCGGGGCTTGCAAGCAGCATCGGCGGGCGCGGCTCCCCTCGGGAGCCGCCAGGAGGAGCCGCAGCCCGTGTAGCAGCGCATGTAGCAACGCGGGCAGAAACACCTGGACAGACCCGGCGTTTTGTAGCCAAGGGTGGCTACATTCGAGTTCACTGTGGACACATATAGACGCGTCTGGACGGACCCTGGCGGAATGGG
>JACQVT010000360.1 GCA_016209665.1 Planctomycetota bacterium
CAGCGCCAGCAGCATGGCCAAGTCGAACCCATAGACGGCCCGTACCGACCCGGTCAAATATGCCGCCAGCCCCGCCCCGACCAGCAGGGTCAGCAAGAGATGTCGGCGATGGGAGTCCTTCAGCCAGGTTAGCATCACGTGTTCAAATGCTCTACGCACCTCGACTCAACTCATGGCGACAGAGGCTCGGACCACCCGCGTCTTGCCGGCATTCGTGCGTCCCCACTCTACTTCAGCATCGCCACGAAGCCGGCCTGCTCGAAGTGGTGGTCTCCGGTCAGCGCCTCGGTCATCCCGCGGCGGTTCATGATGACGAAAGAGGTGCAGTCAGTAAGAGACCCATCCTTGTCTTCACGGGCACGATACAGTTCGATCGCCTCGTCGAGGAGACGAGCGTCGGCGGGGATGACTTCGTATCTCGTGTCTCGACGCAGGGCGTCGAGTACTTCGCCGAACAGATGACGGTTATCCGCATCGCATAGGTGATCCGCCAGCTCCAGCAAGACCCAATAGGTCGTAACCACCGGTCGGTCTACTTGGTTCGCGGCACGAGCGTTGTCGTGATGCTCCCGATCTCGGGCATTCAGCAACGCCAGGAAGAAGAAGGTGTCGGCAAAACAGGGCGTCACGGGGACCGCTCCCGACGGTAGTAGTCGTGGCGTTGAGCAAGGTCCGCAGGCAGACCCTTCGCCTGACCGGCCAACCGGTCCAGGGCCTCACCAACGTTCGTGCCCGCGGCGGGTAGTTCTTCAACGCGGACCGTCACCCTATCTGGGGGGCGAACGGGCCCGTCGAAGACGACTACGCCCTTATCCACGCGTCCGGTGTAGGTCATGGCGCACCTCCGTCGGAGAATAGACCCCCTCACGCGAGCAGTCCGCGTCACCCGCCCCTACGGTGAAGGGCTCCATCTCGGCGAAGATGTTCTCCCCGGGGGACTCCTGAGTCGTATCGGCCGGGTCTTCAATGAATACAATGGCTTCCCGAACCTCGCCGCCGATGCGGGCGACCGTCTCGGCGATCTCTTGCTTGGAACCTCTCAGGATTTGCGGTTTCATCGTTTACCTCGGGATCAAACGCCGACCCCATTATAGCGGATCGATCCTTCCTCCACATCCTGTCGAGTGCAAGGGCGTCCAAGGGCGCGCCCCGATGGGAGCCGAGACATCAGGCTGCCTCAGGGTTGGTACGTGATCCACATCGGTGACACCCAGACGAGTTCGCCGTCGGCCTGCTCGCCGCGGACGTAGTAATAGGACGTCTTGCCCGCCGCCACGTCGAAGTCGGTCCACTCGGTCCGGACGTGCAGTTGGTTGGGCTCGGCGGTGTGGACGTAGTTGCCGTCCTTGATGACGCTGACCTTGGCGATCGGGCCGGTGCCGGTCAAGTGAATGGTCAGCTTGGGCTTGGTCTTCAGGGTGAACTCGTCGCCCATGAAATGCTCGCCGCAACGGACGTCGGCGAGAATGTTGTCCGTCGAGCCGTACACGTGACGGGCCTTCATGGCAGCCAGGATGGCCTCCCGCGTGGGGGCCTCGGCCCAGACGTTGCAGTAGCTGATGTGCGTGGAGATGTGATCACTCGACGCCTGGAAGCCTAGCCGATAACCCTTCTTGAGGGCCAGCGAGACGAAGCCCATCGGCCGCCAGCCCCCAATCGAGTCGTCGGCGGTGTTGGACCGCGGGGCGCCCGGCATCTCGTAGTTCTGGCGGCAGCCCTGGTAGATCTCGACGATCGGTTCGACCTTGGGGTCGTTGTTGCGCCAATCGGTGCCCATGTTGGTGCCGCTGGTGTGGCTGGCGCACACCCCATCGAAACGGGCGAGGTACGCGTACAACATCTGGGTGTCGGGAGTGGGTGGCCGCGGGGCATCCGGGCCCTGGCTGTCGAGGTCCCGGCCCATCCCCCCTTGCAGCCGCGGCAGCGTGCGGATGCCGCGCTTGGCGAACACCACATTGCGATGGCCGTCGGGGTAGACACAACTCCTTTCATAGGTGAACATCGGCGTGAACGCGCCGCCCAGGTGGAACATATCGGTCGTCTTCTGCGTGATCCACCAGGAGTACTCGCGCCCGCCGCCGTTGTCGTGGTCGCCGTTGCCGATCCAGTCGAGGCTGGCGATGTCGATGCCGTAACGCCACATGTCCAGCAGCGTTCCGTCACCCGCGCCGTCCTGAGAGATCTCGGTGTGGCGATGGAACTCGCCTCGGCGAAGCTGCAGCGTCTTGCCCCCGACGGTGACGCGAGCGGCCCGGAGGCGGGCCACGTCGGCGGCTTCCTTCGTCGCCTCGGGATCGGCGGCCGGCTCGTCCGTGGAGGCCGCCTCGAGCACGGCGGGCCTGGCGGCACCGCTGGACACTGGCCCGATCCGAGCCATCGTCAGCTCGTTGTTGATCGGGTCGGGCCAGGGCGAGCGGACCTCGCGTTCCTCGACCTTCTCACCCGCGTTCCGCAGTTGCTGCAGGGCCCCTGGTGGCAGGCGCGACGCGGTGGCATACCGGGAATCCGACGAGGACACCAGGAGCAGGCCGCCGTCAGGCAGGCCGACGAGCGCCGGCCGGTTGTCCAGCAGGTTGTCCGTTTTCGGACAGACGATCTCGCCCGACCACTGATTATCCTCGTACCAAGCCACGTGCTCGAACCATGCGGTGCCCACTTCCACGCGGTCGCCCAGGCGGGGGGTCCGAATGGCCAGCCACATTCGCCCATCGGTCCCGGCGCACAGTCTCGGCAGCGCAAGCCTCTGCCGCGGTCCCGCCCGGGCATCAATGGCCGCCCGCAACACCTGGGTTTGGTCTTCGGCCGGCCCTGTCTGGCCAGCATCCGCGGCTGTCTTGCCGGCGGGCCGCGGTCCCGGCGTGAAGGCCAGCGCCGGGGCCTCCGCCGGGCGCAAAAGACCACCCTCGGCCGACAACACGCGAACGGCGACGGTCCGCTCCTGGTAGAGCGCGACGCCCGATTTCTCTAACGCGCCCCAGTCCTTGCCCCATTTCTCGGGACCTTCTTCGTAGGCCACCCACAGTCGGCCCTGGGCGTCAAACGCGAGGCTGGGCCGCGTCTCGGCCTTGAGCGTCCGGGCGATCGCGATCGTCTTGCCGAACTGACCGGCGGAGGCGACGCGGCAGAGGACGTCGTAGTTGCCCTTCTCGTAGCTGTCCCAGGCCACGGCCACTCGGCCGTCGGAGGATGCTGCGATGGCCGGCGCCCATTGATTGCCGCTTGCGTCGGAGACCACGACCGGTTTGCTGAAACCATCCGCTTCCTGCGACGCGGCCAGGATGTTCCCCTCGCCATCGCGCAACGCCTGCCACGTCACCCAGACCTTGCCGCTGCTGTCAGTGGCGGCCGCGGGGCAGATGTCCGGGCCGGCTTGCGTAGTCAGACGCTGCTCGGGCGACCAGTCGTCGCCGCTCAGCCGCCGGGCGAACAGATCCCAGTTGCCGTCGCGATTGGCCGACCAGAACACCCAGACGCCGCCGGAGCCGTCGATGGCGATAGCCGGACGAAACAGGTCCTGCCCCGACGGCGTAACCGCCGTCGGTCCGGTCCACTTGTCGCCGTCCAGACGCAGGAGCAGTACCTGATCGCCGCCCGTCGGCTCGGCAAGGAAGCTGTAGTCGTTCGGCATCTCGGGGATCTTGGGCCGCTCCCGGAAGTCCTTGCCGTGCGTGAACGCGACGTAGGCCACGTACAGTCGTCCGTCGCGGCCCATCGCGGCGACGGGATAGTCATCTTCGGTCGGTGCCGACAGGATCGTCGCGGAGTCGGCCACGCGGGCGACGTGGACCAGGCCCTTCAGAAAGCTCTTGCTCGTTCCCCAGCCGACGTCCTTGAGTGCAAGGCTGAAGTTGCCCTGCTGGGTCTCGAACGCCAGTTCGGTCTCGGGTACGGCGTCGGCCAACTCGAGGATCAACGCCCCGTCCTTGGGCGCCGTCGTCTGATGGCCGCGGCGGCGGGCCTGGGGGTTCCACTGGCTCTCCCGCCCGGTGGTCAGACGCCATTGCGTGTTCTCGATCTTGTCGCGCGGATCGTCCTGCCACAGGCGCAGGCTCCGCACCTGTCCCGGCGACACCTTCAGTTGCCCGTCCCACTGCGTCGGGACCTTGCCGTTGGGGCCGGCCTTGCTCCTGAGGTCGACGCGGAGCGTGATCAGATCCTTCGCGATGGTGGCGGTCACCGGCGGCTCGGCTGCGGGCTTGACCCCAGCCCGCGAATCCTGACCGGGGCCGGCCTCGACGCCGTACGACGCCGACCGACTGTACAGGAACACCCCACCCACGATCAGCACGAGCACAACCGGCAGCAACATAATGTGGCGGCGTTTCATGACCTTCCTCGCTGACGTTCGCTCCACGCCGGCCTCGCGCCGGCTCACGGCGCCCCGAACCACACGGGGCTGCTCCAGGCGATCTCCTCGTCCTTCTGAATGACGCGGACGTAATAGTAGCTGCGCTGGGCGAGCGGTTCGCGGTCCACGAAGACGAACTCCGCCTCGCGTCCGTCCGGATTCTTCGTGTAGATGAACTGATTGTTGCGACAGACCTCGATCCGGTCGATGTCGCCGGGGCAGCGGGCGACGACCTTGACCGTGACCGACTTACCCGGCATCGTCGCGACCTTCTCGCCCATGAGGTGTCCGTCCACGCGGACGTCGAGGACAATCTTGGCGGCCGAGGTGCCGTAGCAGCGGCGGGCCCGCAGGGCGTCGAGGATGGCCGTCCGCGTCAGATCCGGCGCGTAGACGCAGGCCTTGCCGTACCCGCCGCCGTGGTCGGGGCTGGCGATCACGCCGATGACGATGCCGCGGGCCCAGGCGTCTTGAAGAAAGGAGCCCTTGTCCGGTGTCGTTCGCACCGCCTCGCGCGGCGTGCCCTTGTACTCGTAGGAACCACGGACCTGAAAGATCTCCGCCACCGGCTGGGCCGTCTCGTCGGTGAAGTTCCAGTCGGTCGGGACGTTGCCCGTGTCGGCAAGCTGGTGCGGGATGTGGACGAAGTTGGCGTTGAACTTCCGCAGGTCCTCCCACACCTGGGCGGGCGTCTGGTAGTTGCGGGCGTTCCACCATCGTGGGAAGTACGGATCGGCGAAGATGAGGTTGCGGTGCCCGTAGAAGCCGTAGGGGTGGGCTTCGCTGTATTCCTCGAACGTCGAGGTCCACTCCTCGGCCAGGAAGGTCAGGAACCGGCCGCGGTCCTCGTTGGTGCGGGCCATCTTGGCGGTGTACGACCACAGGTAGGGGTTGATGCAGTAACCGTGGTCGGTCGCGCAGGCGAAATCGTATCGAGCGATGTCCCGCATGTGCTGGTAGCTCTCGTCGATCGACTGATCGCCCAGGCGGTTGCAGACGGACACATCGGTGTGTTCGTGGAGGTCGCCGAAGTACAGGTTCAGCTTGCGGCCCTGGTATTCGATCGAGGGCGTGGGCAGGTCCTCGCCGCGCTCGACGCGAAGCTTGGCCGGCTCGAACGGTTCCCGAGATTCGGCGAGGGGCTCGAACTGCATCGGGCCACCGGCGGGCACCGAGGCGGTATCGAGGCTGGTCAGGAAGATGTCGCTGGTGGACTTGGCCGATTGCTCGCGGTCGGGCCAACTGCCGGGGATCGTGTCCGTCTGCAAGGCGACGATCGCGCGGCTGCCATTCACGGCCAGCACCGGTCGGCGGTCCAGGCCCGTGCGGCTGGTCAGCAGCCGCGTGCCTTGCCATCGGCCCGCGGCGAAGCAGGTGACCAGGCGGTCCCAACCGGCGTGCGGCGACCGGGGTTGCAGGTAGCCCAGCCAAAGACGACCGTCCGGGTCGATCGCCGGCGATCCCGCCTCGCATCGGCCGGCCAGCGGTGAATCGGCCGCTGCCCCCGCCGGCGACAACAGACCCTCGGCGGTGATCCTGCCCACGTACAGGCGCCGCCGGTTGGTACGCCCGATGTTGTACTCCTCCGTGCGGGCGTTCTCGTACACGATCCACAAGTCGTCGCCCCGGGCAAACAACACCGGGTGGCGGTCGATCGACGGCGAGCGGGTCAGCCGCGTCTCGTCCTGCCAGGATCCCTCGGCCGATCGCCGTCGCAGGTAGACGTCGTAGTTGTTCTCGCGGAAGCTGTGATAGGCTACGCAGACTTCTCCGCCCGCCAGCACGGTGATGGAGGGAGCGTAGGCGGGCTTGTTCGCCGGGCTCATCGGCACGGCCTCGGAGGCCTGCCCGTTGCGAATCGAGGCGGCGAATACCTGCCGCGAGCCGTTGCGGTTCGACTCCCACGCGACCCACAGCGTACCGTTGTGCCAGGCGGCGACGGGTTTCACGTCCACTCCTGGGGCGGAGGTCACCGCCACCGGTCGGCCAGGTCCGTCCGACCCGCATGGCACGGCGTAGACGTTCCATTCGCCGTCCACCTCGCTGGCATATACTACGAAAGCGCCCGGCCCCGCCGCGGCGGCATGGGGGTTCAGGATGTACGTCTTTTCTCCACCCACCACCTGCCAGGCCCCGAGCCGCCTGAAGCCGGGTCCGTCCGGCTGAAACCGCGCAACCTGCAGCGAGTCGGCCCCCTCGCGGAAGCTCACCCAGGCGACCCAGACCGATCCGTCGGCGGCCAGCGACATGGCCGGCTCGTCATTGAAGCCCTCGCCCTCCGAAACCGGTGTCAAGGTTGGCATCGGCGTCTCCATGAGAGCGATGTCGTCCACCCAGATCTGCCCCGGCGGCGCGCCGAACGAGGACGGAGCGACGATCTCCAGCCCCAACGGACCGTCCGCATCGACGGTCACCGGGCTGCTGTATCGGCGCCACTGGTCCGGCAGTTCCGTCCAGTTGGCGACCGGCTTGCGTTCCGACTGCTCGGGCGGCACGATGAACAGGGCCAGCTTGCTCCCGTTGGTCGCCCGGGCCCAGATCGAGAACTCGTACCGCCTGCCTGCGTTGACCGCGACCCGCCGCCGCAGGCTGAGCGCCTGCCTGGATTCCGTCAGCTTGCCGGTCAGGCATGCCGCCCCTGAGTGCGCGATGGCCTGATCGCTCACCAACGATTGCCCGGGGCTGGGCTCCCAGCCGGCCAGCCCCTCCTCGAACCCGCCGTTGGACAATACGTTCACCGGCTCGCCGCCCAAGCCGGCCCCAATGGCCGAGCAGGCCATCGCCAGCAAACCGACGAGCGCCACTCGTTCAGGCAGACCCATTGATGTGGCCTCCGAGGGGAACCCTTTCAACCGCCTGCGGCATTATCCGACCCTTCGGCGTTCGCCGCAAGCGATCACGAGCGGACTCGATCAGGCATCGGCGTGAGCCGGTGGGCGGGTCGTCGAGGCGGAGGGTGGCTTGATCAGACGGGGGTCGAATTTGACGGCCTTTCGCGGGCCGATGGCGATCTTTGCGAACTCCGGGTGCGCGGGGTTGAGCAGGTAGTTCCACTCCGTGGGCACCACCACACTGGGTACTCTAAGCACGACGGACCGTTGCTCTCCTGCCCACTCGTCGCCCACCTGCCGGATGGCAGCCGGGGTCGGCGATTTGCGCCAGGTTCGGGGCAGCTCCTTAACTTTCACCGTCTCCACGAGGGCTTCGTCGAACGAAACCTCGAACAGCACGTAGCGGTTGAGGAGGTCTTGGGATTCGATATGGACCAGCATCTCGAGCATGGCGAGCGAGGCGGTGCTTGCGGTGTAGACTATCGGGATGCCGGGGCTGTTCCACCGCCCACCGGCCCGCCGGGCACCTTCCCCCGTGAAGCCCGACGCGGCGCGCTTGGCCTTGACGATGCGCCAGGCGCTCAGCTTCATGCAAAGACCCCGTCCTCGATTCGGTCGATCAACTGCTCGACCTCACGGGCGCCGACCTCCGTGGTCGCGAAATCCAGGGGGATTTCGCCTCCCAGCCCCGGCTGCGGAGTCTGCAACCATTTGCGGGCGGCGTCCGGGTTACCTTCAAACAGATCGACGGCCTTGTCGAATACAGTTGACGCCCGAAGGACGCGGTCGGACTCGTCGGGACGCAGACGGCCTTCGCATTCGCGCCGGACCAGGGTCCGCCGCGGGATTTGCACAAAGTGGGCGATCTTGTCCCACGAGAGGCCGGTGGTTTTCTGGAACCGCGTCAGGTGGCTGAACGGAAACCCCGCCCGGACCCGACGGACAAGCCGCAGGGTGTCTCGGTCGTCGAGCCCGAGGCTGCGGCCCCGTCGACCGCGTCCGGCAGAACGCATCCTGGTTTTTCGTCCGCGAGGCTGCGAGCGCGTCGTCGGCATACGAGCTTCCTCCCAGCTTGGCCATCTGGCGCAATCATACGCGCCACTTGGCTTCAAGGCAAGCCTGCCCGGCTATGGCGGAGCGGTCTGGGGTTGCGAGGCAGTAGGTCGGAGGCCCAGCTCGGCGGGGGTTGAGCGGCTGACGCCGAAGATGAACTGCTGGCCCGGGCGGAAGCGTTCACGCAACTCGAAGTTCTCGAACGCGATTCCGCCGGGGATCGGTCGATCGTTCCGCCAGTAGGTATACCGGGCGTTGACGGCTACGTGCACATCATCTCGCCAGGTTCGCCCGGCCATTTTCCAGAACTGCGTCACCGGGAAGCCGCCGTAGTACCACCGATCCGTGCCGGGGAACGGCCGCGTGTCGGCGGGGTGATGTTCGTCGGTCGTGATGGCCACGACGAGGTCGCCCGCCTCCGTCACGGTCAGCCTGGGCAACGGATAAACGGCGTGCGGGGCGAAGTCGGTCCCGCGATAGTCGGGGTACAGCGTCAGGCTGCTGACGACCTCGTCCTTGAGCCAGAACAGCCGCGTCCGTGCCCGGTTGCCCATCGTGGCAGTGAGGATGCAATACTCCATCGGCGAGCTGTCGGGCTCGGGCGTTACCGTCAACGCGATCTCGTCCGGCCGGTCGCTGCGTTGCTCGACGATCAGCCGCACATGGGCCCCGTTGTCGAACGGCTCGACGTGAATGACCACTTGAAGCTGCTCGATTGCATCACTGGCGCGGGACAGCTTGCCTCGGACCTCGCTTGCATCGACCCACATGCGTTTGCCGGCCGTTGCGTCCAGCCGGCTGGGCTCCAGTTCGCTGAAGGCCCGCCGGCCGCGCACGATCGGCTCGACGGCGATGAAGTTGATAAGGTCGTACTTGCCGTTGGGCAAGGTGGGATAGAGGATGCGGACAAGTCCCCGCGGGCCGTATGACGCTGGCGGAATGGCGAACTGCACACCTCCGCGGATCCCCCATACCGGCTGCCTGCCGTCGGTTCCGCCGCGCACCCAATCCACGGCCACCGCGTCGGGCACCGCCAGCAGGACGTGGACGATTACTGTCCAAAGCCAAGAGCGAGTCACAATCGTCGTCTCAACCCCGGCGGCCGCCCGTTGGATCCGGTCAAAGCCGGCCTCAGTCGTCGCCGACGTCACCGCCGTCAGCCCCGACCTTCTTCTCGCCCGGCAGGCCGCCTCGCCAATACTTCACCTCGTAGAAGATGGACGGCGGGTCGAGCGGTACGACGCTGCCCGTCTCGACGCGGGCCCGCACCTCGACCTTCTCGAGCTTGGTCATCTTCCCATCGCCGACGATCGTTCGCAATCTCTCGGCGGCGGTGCTGGGCAGGTCGGTCAGGTCAACCTCGGTCTCAACTTCGATGATGGTGCCCTCGGCGGTCAGGAGCACGTCGGTGGTTCGGCCGTCCTCCGTCAGGGTGGCCTCGTACACGCGCAGGCCACCCTCCAGCTCGCTCGAGGCCTTCACCAGCCGGGCGTTCGGGAAGGCTGCCTCGACCGCTTCCGCCGCCTGTGGAGCCGCCGTGTTCAAGTCCAACGAACAGCCGAGCACCAGCATCGGCAGCAACAAGCCGGATCGGACGGTCGCGTTCCATCGTTGAACGAAGCGCATGGTCGACTCCTTGTGACTTAGGTTCAGTTGTGGACGGCCGGGCATGACCGCGCCCGGTGGTCCATCGGCCCCAGGGCTTGCGCACGAATTGGCGGCAGAGTATCCGGCGAATCATGAGAGCATGATGAGAAGCCGGCCGCAGCCTCGCAACGGGTCGCCATTTTTCTGCCATCGGGGTTTCTCATGGTCCTCTCATTCTGAGTTGATATCGTGGGTGCCAAGGCCGGGGCGGCAATCGGCTCTGGAGGGTCGAGGCCGCCGGCCGCGGTTTAGAGCTTGTCCCAAAACCCGTGTGGGACCGGCTTCCAGCCGGTCGGATTTCAAGGTTTTGGGATAAGCTCTTTAGTGGATTGAAGGAGCATGACCATGAGACGGCGCAAGGGTATGCTGATCGTGCTGGCGGCCGCGTGTGGCGGGCTGGCGTTCTCCTTGTGGGCGGCAGACGTCACGATCGACCAGATACCGGCCAAGGCCCGCGAGGCACTGCAGAAGCTGGCCGGCGACAACAAGATCATCGAGGTGGAGGCCGAGAAGGAGCACGGTGTCCAGGTCTACGAGGCCGCCTGGGTGGCCGGCGGCTCGAAACACGAGGCCGAGGTCACCGCCGACGGCATCCTGCTGGAAATGGAGCAGGACGTGAAGGCCGAGGACGTCCCCGAGGCCGTCCGGGCCGCGGCGGAGAAGGCCCTGGCCGGAGCCCCAAAGCTGCACCACGAGATGCACACGGTGGTCTTCTTCGAGGTCGAAGGCAAGGTCAACGGTAAGAACAAAGAGGTATCCATCTCCCCGGCCGGCAAGCTGATGGGCGGGGAGGACGAAGACGAAGGCGATGATGATGACGACGACGATGATGATGATGACGACAAGTGAAACGTCCTCCCACAGCCCTGAAAACGGACCGGTTGGAAGCCGGTCCCACACCGGTTCTGGAGTGGGGCGTGAGTCGGCGCCCACTTGACCACAAACACCGGGATGATGGGCAGCCGAGGCCGATCCGTGAATCGGCCTCGGCTGCGTCGCCGAGGCGTTTCGTGCGAGTCCTGCTCATTGAAGACTATGCTCCGCTGCGTTCCGCGCTGGCCAGGGGTCTCGAGGAGGCGGGCTTTGCCGTCGACGCGAGCGGCGATGGCGAGGAGGGGCTCTGGTACGCGCGATCGGCGGAGTACGACGTCATCGTGCTCGACCTGATGCTGCCGGGCCTGGACGGGCTCACCCTGTTGCGAACGCTTCGCCAGGAGGGACGGGACGCCCACGTCCTGGTCCTGACCGCCAGGGACACGGTGGACGACCGCATCAAGGGCCTGAACACCGGAGCCGATGACTATCTGGTCAAGCCGTTCAGTTTCGATGAGCTGCTGGCCCGCGTTCGGGCCCTGGTCCGTCGACGCTACCAGAGCAAGGACCCGGTCCTGCGCATCGCCGACCTTCAGATCGATACCGTCCGCAAGCGGGTTCGGCGGGGTGCGGAAGACATCGAGTTGACCGCGCGGGAGTACGCCCTGTTGGAGTATCTCGCCCGTCGGGCCGGGGAACTGGTGACGCGCACCGACATCTGGGAGCACGTTTACGACTTCCGCGACACGGCCCAGAGCAACGTCGTGGATGTGTACATCGGATACCTGCGGCGCAAGATCGAGCGGCCCGGCCTGAGTCGGATCATTCACACCCGCCGGGGGCAGGGGTACATCCTGGGGGAGGACTCGTGAGGATGTCGCTGCGAGCGCGCCTGCTGACGGGAACCATCGCGGGAACGGCGACGGTGCTGTTGTGCGCCGGCATCGTGCTCTATTGGGTGATCCGGGAGAGGCTGTGGAACGAGTTTGACCAGGCCCTGTGCGCCAGGGCCTCCAGCCTGGCCTCGCTGGTCGAGCAGGAAGACGACGACATCGAGGTGGACGTCGATTACCGGGCCATGCCGGAGTTCGATCAGGCTGAACGGCCCGAGTACCTCCAGATCTGGCTGGGGGACGGAACGACCTTGGTGCGTTCCCCATCCCTGGGAGCGGGCAACCTGGCTCCGCCGCCGCCGGAGGCCCGCTACCCGTTCGTCAGCAGCGTTGGCCTGCCGGACGGGCGGCCCGGACGGTTCGTGGCCATCGCCGCCTTTCCTCGGCTGGATTCCCCCGGCAAGCGGGTCCAGCCTCGCCGGATTGTGGTGGGTATGGCGAAGGCCACCGCCGATCTCGTCGCCACGCTGGGGCGAATCCGGTGGCTGATGATTGCGGTGGCCCTGGCGGCGCTGGGTCTTTCGGCGGGGCTCCTCTTCGCGACCGTCGGCCGGGGAATGCGTCCGCTGGACCGGCTGGCCGGCACCATCGGGGGGCTGCGGCCCGACGATCTGTCGTCGCGGATCGATCTCGGTCCGCTGCCGGGCGAACTCGTGCCGGTGGTCGACCAGATGAACTCGCTGCTGGCCCGGATCGAGGCCGCGGTGCAGCGAGAAAAGGCATTCACCGCCGACGTGGCTCACGAGTTGCGGACCCCGCTGGCGGGTCTGCGGTCGACGCTGGAGGTGAGCCTGTCGCGCGAGCGGGACTCCCAGGCCTATCGAGCCGATCTGTCCGAGTGCCTCAAGATCAACGGGCAGATGCAGGC
>JACQVT010000362.1 GCA_016209665.1 Planctomycetota bacterium
GCTCGATCACCTGCACCCGGCCCGCGCGGTCCGCCACTGCCACCAGTTCCGGCGAAGGCTTGAATATCTGCGACAGCTCGCCCCGGACTTGCACGTTCCACCGCTCGATGCCCGGCGTGCCCAACTCCAGCGCCACCACTTGGCGGTCCGCCCGGGGGCCGCAGACCACGTCGCCGACCACCGCAATGTTGACCATCGCCTCGGCCTGCGGCGGCTGGTCGAACCGGCCCTCGCCGAGGTAGGTTCCGTCGCCCAGCTTGAACACGTCGACGCGCCCCAGCCCGGCGTCTGCGGCCACCAGGTACTCGCCGACGGCCCGCACCGTCTGCCACTGCCGCTGCGGCATCCGACGCCGCCACAGAACCTTCGCCCCCGCTTCGGACCGTGCAGCCTCCAGCAGGCCGAAACTGTCCACGCTGACGACGTACCCGTCCGCGGCCCAGACGCAGGCATCCGACGCCACCGACGCGGAGGTTTGCGGCTCGGATCGCAGCGTGGGCGGATCGAACCGCCGCGACCACAGCCTTCGGCCGGTCAACAGCCCCACCGCGTGGATGCCGAACCGCGTGTTGATGACCAGCGTCTGGCCGCTGACGACGGCCCGCGCGGGTTGTACGGCCGTCGGCCGGCCGGCCGGCCCCAGGCGGGCGTTCTCGCTGGCCATTCGCGATTCGACCACCAACTCGCCCAGCAGCCGCAACTCCGCCGGCCATAGCAGTTCGCCGTCGTCAAGCCGTCGGGCCTCGACCGTTCGTTCGTCAACGAGCAGCAACATGCGATCGGCCAGCGGTTCGCAGCGCTCGGCCCGCGTGAGGATCGGCCGCGCCCCAGCATAGTTCGTACCCTCCGGTGCCCGGCCGTCAATCGGGCCGATCATCACCGGTCCGAGTCCCGCCTCGTGCCGAGCGAGGATTCCCCGGTCGATACGCCCGCGAAGCACTCGGGCCGCTTCGCCCGCGGCCATAAGTCTCCGCCCTGGGGGGCGGGCATCTTGCCCGTCTTCTTTGGGGGGCGGCCATCCCTGGCCGCCTTGTTCGCGCTCCATCTCGACCAAGAGCACATCCGTCGGCACCTGGACCGAGGCCAACTCGTGTTCCAGTCTGTCCAGCAGGGTCGACGCCAGCACCGGCTGATGCAACTCGTCGGGCAGCAGATAGATCGCGGCCAGACGCGCCGCCGCCTCCGCCCTCAGTTCAGGCGCGTCCGTCCGCCTGAGCACCCGATCGAGACACGCCTCCGCCTGCTCGAAGGCGAGGTCGCGGGCTGCCAGGATCGCCAGGGCCAAGTCCGCCTGCGCGCCTGCCCGGGCCAGGAACGCGGTCGCTTGGCCGTCCGCCCTCGCCAGCGCACCGCAGTTGGATATTCGCCTGAGCTGGGCGATGTTGTTGGCCGCGCTCGCGCCGGCCACCCGGTTGTTCAGGCCGGCGGCCAGGGTGTCGACCTGCGCTGCCGGCACGTCCCGGATGGTGTCCGCAACACGTCGCGCCGCCACCAGCCCCGCCCGCCGCTGGTAGGCGCCGCTCTCCTCGGAGATCATCTCGTCGCCCGTGTCGTCCAACGCCACGGCCAGGTATTCCAGACAGGCCCGGAGGTTCCCGTCCGCCAGTTTGCTGCGATGAAAATGGTCGCCCAGGGCCAGCCGCGCGGTGATGGCATCCTCCTTCGTCAGGGCGACGCTCTGGGCCTCGCGCAGCAGCCGCAGGGCCTCGTCGACGCTCGTCTCCGGCGCCGACGCCAGTTCCAGCATCGCCAGCACCTTCAGGTGCACGAGGCGAGCGTAGCGGCGCTCATCCTGCGAGCGAACGTCGACCGGCACCCGCGACAGGGCCGCCAACGCGCCTTGCGGACGGCCCCGCAGATACTCCAGCCACGCCAACCGCATCGCCGCCGCCGCGTCCGCCGGGTCCTGGCGGTGCACCGCTGCCGCCCGTTCGTACCCGCGCTTCATGTCCGGGTAGTTGCGCACCTCGAACGCCGACGCCACGTACAGCGAGCCCTCGCAGGCCAGTAGATTCCCCGGCGGAATGAGCGCCGGCGGCTGCCCCTCGACCGGCTTTCCCGACGTGGCGTCCAGGACCAACAGGCTCGACCGCGTGGGCAGGTACAAGCGGTTGCCCGACCTCGCCCCCCGGCCCGCGGGCGGACCGCACGGCTGTTTCCACACCTCGCCGCCCGTCTCGACGTCGATCGCCCGCGCGTCCTCGCCCACCGTCCAGGCCAGCTCGTCGCTGGCCGCCAGCAGGTACAGGCCGTTGTCTCGGGGGGCCCGCCAGCGGACCTCGCCGCTCGCCCGGTCGATGCCGAACAGGGCGTCCGCGTCCGGAGGTGCCAATACTACGACATCCGAAACCGCCATCGGGGGCGAGGGCAGCCACGTCATCGCGTTGACGGGCGCGCTCGCCGGGTCGTAACGGACGGCCCACCGGATCGACCAGCCCGCCACGTCGATCGCCACCAGCACGCCCCGCCCGGTGGGCACGAACACCACGCCGTCCGCCGCCGAGGGAAGGCATCCGTACAGCGAATCGAACGGCGCCCCACCCGTCCCGCACAGGTAGATGTGCCGGGCGATCCGGCCCGTTCGGGCGTCGAGCAACACCGCGTACAAGTCGTCGTTCACCCGGCACGGGGCCAGCAGCAGGTCGGCCACCCTTGACTCGCCGCGAACGCTTTCGCGTTCAAGAGCGGCGGAGCCGCGCGGCGTGTCAAGGGCCACTTCGATGGGGGCGGCCAGGAACTCCAGCGGCCCCAGGGCATTCGCCCCCCACGACGTGTCGCTCGTCCACACGCGGCGCCCATCGCCGATGGCATAGGCGGCCACGAAGTTCGGCTGCGTCTGTCCCGACCCGGCCATCGCCGGTCCGCGCGGGCGGAGGCCCCGGTCGCGACGCAGACCGACCGTGTTGGGCGGGTCGCCCGGCCACTCGATGGTCAGGGCCAGCCCATCGGCCAGGCAGACCTGGCTGCCCACCCAATCGTAGTAGAGCTGCCGGACCAGCGGGTCGTTGCTGAGTTGATGGTCGCGGGCGCTCCGCTCGAACGAGATCCCCATCATGAATCCCTGGCCCGTGGTGGTCGACTCCAGGTCCAGCAGGTTGCCTTCCTCCTGCTCGGTGCGGCCGGCCCACACGGGCTCGAACGTCGCCGCGTCGAGCCCCAACAGACTCGGACCCGACTTCACCACCAGCATCCGGCCGTCGGTGACCAGGTCGGCCATCGGCATGAGGTCGCGCTGGGTGGCGAACTCTTCGACCGTCTCGATGCCCGCCTTCGGCTGCGGCACCGGGAGGGGAACGCTCCACGGCATGGGATTGTCCAGGCTCGGCTCGACGGCTGCCATGTATCCGTCACGCGAAGGCCGGCCGTACGCCATCGGCCAGTCCCGTGGGCCGTCGACCGGCTGCGTCGCCGCCGCCCCGGCCATGTACGCGCGGACCCGGGCGATCCGGGCCGCCACCTCGGGGGTGTTGCCCGCCGGCCCGGCGGCCGACTCCTCCAGGATCGCCTGCGCCCGCGCCGGCCGGTTCATCCCCACCATGCAGACCGCGAGCCTTAGCGGCACCACCCACCGCGGCAGATCCGAGTCGGGGTAGACCGACTGTACCAGCCGCAGGAATACCCCCGCTTCGAGGAACCGTCCCTCGTCCATCAACCAGTCGGCCAGCGTGACCGCGGCGTCGTCGCCGACGGAGGTCAGCAGCGAACGGTCTACCAGCCGACGCAGCACCGCCTCGTCATGCTCCTCGCGGGCCCGACTGAACATTGCGTTGGCCTCGCCGTCGTAGATGAGCCGGTATGCCCGGAGTCCCTCCGGCGGCAGCGACCCGAGCCGACGCTGGGCGTGCAGACGGGCAGATTCGTACATCGTCTCGCTGCTCGCCAGGACGTGATCGCCCGGCAGCTCGATGATCCGCTGCAGCGAGTCCACCACCAGCTTCCAGTCCCCCCGGGCTTGGCCCTCCCGGGCCCGCGAGATCAGCGTGGTCGCCTCCTCGGACGGGTGCAGCACCGCCGCGAAGTCGTTGGGAAGCTGTTCGCGGCTCCACCCGACCCCGGTCGGCCCGCCGATACCCCGCCGCACCTGGGCGACCGCGGATGGCGCTGCCAGGACCACCGCGAGCAGTCCCGCGACGCACCGCCTCCCCGTCGCCGCAACGGCTCTCGGGGCCCGTCGGCGCGGCCGTAGCCCTTGACACGCCGCGCGGCCCTGCCGCTCTTGAACGCGCATGCGTTCGCGGCGTGTCAAGGGTGGCCGCTCCGTCGCGGCCAAGCCCCGCCGCCGATACCGCAATCGACCGGGGTCGTCAGGATCGGCTCGATCGGACATCCACATGTGCATCTTCACTGCCGGGCCGTCCGCCGCAAATTGAGGATCAGCTCGATTTCGCCCGGCGTCCGGCCCAGGTCCTTGGCAATCTCCACCGGCGAAAAGCCTGCGTCGGCCAACTCGTACACCACCGCGTAACGGACGTCCTCGTCCGGGTTGTCGCTCGCCGCTTCACCGGCCTTCTCCCCACCCGTCCGGGCCAGCCGGTTCAGGACCGCAATCCGTCGATCGGCGTCGCGGAGGGCCGTTTCGAGCTTGGCAAAACGGGTGTCGATCTCCGCACCGAGCTTGCGCGACAGGTCGTGCAGCTCGCCGATCAGCCGCTCCAGGTCGCGCCGCAGGTTTTCCTTGCTGTCCGGCGAACTCGCCGACTCCGCGAACCGGCGCGGGACGGGAGGAGCCGTCTGCTTGGCACGTTCGCGCTGCCGGCGCCTCATGCCCGTGATGAGCATGAAACCGGCGATGGCGGCCAGCAGCATGGCCACCATGCTGTTCGCGTCGAACGTCTCACCCGTCAGTGTCGCGAGAATCCGCAGCACGGGATTCGGGTCCGTTGTCAGTTGTCCGTGGTCAGTGGTCCGTTGTGCGTCGTCGCTTGCAGTTTGCAGTTTGCAGTTTGCAGTTTGGAGTTTGGAGTTTGCCCGAACTACCAACTACGAACTACAACCTTCTCACTTCTCACTTCTCACTTCTCATGCGGCGTAGCCGCAGTCTCACGGCCTTCAAGCGCCGGTCTCCCTTTGGCTCCGCCACGCCCGCATCGCCTGCTCGATGACCTCCTTGAGGGGAAGGCCGGCGGCGACCGCCACCGAGCGGCAGTCCTCGTATTCCGGCGTCGCCGTCAGCACCCGGCCCGCCCGCCGGCCCACCTTGATCCGCACCGCGCCCCCCTGCGTCCGCACGGTCTCGAACGTCCGGGCCAGCTTGCGCCGCGTGCAGTGGTGACAACGGATGCCGAACGTCGTCGTCTCGGTGAACAAGATCGTCTCCACCTGCTCGCGGATATGCGGCGGAGCCAGCACCGTCAATTGAACGCCCGGCCGGTTCTTCTTCATGTGCACCGGCGAGGTGAACACGTCCAACGCCCCCGCCGCAAACAGCGCGTCGTACACGTGGCCGATCACCTGCGCCGACACGTCGTCGAGGTTCGCCTCCAGGATCAGGATGTCGTCCTCGTCCTCCTCATCGGCGGCACCGGCCGTCTCGCCCACGATCAGTCGCAAAACGTTCGCCCGCTTCGCCCCGTCCCGCCGGCCGGCCCCCACGCC
>JACQVT010000363.1 GCA_016209665.1 Planctomycetota bacterium
CATCGTGGCAACCCGTCGCTTGCGCTCCGGGCTCTGACAAGTGGTTCGAGGTTCGCCGACCATGCCCGAACAAACCTTCAGCGGACCGGTCGAACAGATGGGGCCTTGCCAGTGGCGGCTTCCGCGGTCGTACCGGCCGGACATGCGCGTCGACGGTCTCGTCTTCGCGGACGACGAACTGATGGCGTCGATCCGGCACGACCAGGCCCTCGAACAGGTGGCCAACGTCGCGTGCCTGCCCGGCATCGTGCGGGCGTCGCTGGCCATGCCGGACATTCATTGGGGCTACGGCTTTTGCATCGGCGGGGTGGCCGCCACCGACCCCGAGCAGGGCGGAGTGATCTCGCCCGGCGGCGTGGGGTACGACATCAACTGCGGTGTCCGGCTGATTCGCACCGACATCGCCCTCGCCGACGCCCGGGACCGAATTCCGCAGATCGTCGACACGATCTACGAGTACGTGCCGGCGGGCGTGGGCGGTGGTGGGGCGGTGCGGTTCAAGCGCCCCGAGCTGGAACGTATCCTGGCCGAGGGCTCGCCCTACGTCGTGTCGCGCGGCTACGGCTGGAAGGAGGATCTTGAGTTGACCGAGGCCGGCGGCGGCTTGCGGGGGGCCAAGCCGGACTTCGTCTCCGAACGGGCGTACCAGCGCGGGGCCGACCAGTGCGGCTCGCTGGGGGCGGGCAATCACTTCCTCGAGGTGCAGGTCGTCGAACAGGTGTTCGAGCCGGCCGCCGCGGCGGCGATGGGTCTGGCCGAGGGTATGTTGACGGTCATGATCCACAGCGGCTCGCGCGGCCTGGGCTACCAGATCTGCGAAGATGCCCTGCACGAGCTGCGGGGCGTGCCGGAACGTTACGGCATCAGCCTGCCCGACCGCCAGCTCGTGTGTGCCCCCGTACACTCGCCCGAGGGGGCGCGGTACCTCGGCCAGATGCGCTCGGCGGCGAACTACGCCTGGGCCAACCGCCAGATGATCATGCATCTCACGCGACTGGCGTTCGAGCGGGTGTTCGGCACCCCGGCCGGTCGGGTGGGCCTGCACCTGGTCTACGACGTGGCCCACAACATCGCCAAGCTGGAGAGCTACGACGTTGGCGGCACCGAGCGCCCGCTCTGCATCCACCGCAAAGGGGCGACCCGGGCCTTCCCGCCCGACCATCCCGAGGTGCCGGCGAAGTACCGCGAGGTCGGCCAGCCCGTGCTGATCCCCGGCGACATGGGCCGGGCCAGCTACGTGCTCGTCGGTCGGCCGGGTGCGATGACCGACAGCTTCGGCAGCTCGTGCCACGGCGCCGGCCGCGTCATGTCCCGCGGCGCCGCCACCCGGGCCGCCAAGGGCCGGTCCATCCACAAGGAACTGCTCGCCGCCGGCGTCTACGCCCGGGCCCACAGCCGCAAGGGCCTCGACGAGGAGCAGCCCGACGCCTACAAGGACGTGAGCCGCGTCGTCGACGTTGTCCACAAGGCCGGCCTGACGCAGATTGTCGCTAAACTGCGGCCCGTCGGCGTGGTGAAGGGATGAGAGCACAGACCCGCTGCGCGGTGAGAAGTGCGAAGTGCGAAGTGAGAATCATAACCAAGGCTCACCATGAACAAACACCATTCATCGTTGCTGATCGCGGTGGCGTCTGTTTGCCTGGTCTCGGTCAGCGTCACCGACGCGGCACCGGACGCAGGGGAGATGGCCCGGATCATCGGTAGGGGGGACATCAACCGCGGGGCACCGCCGCGGGTGGGGGAGCGGTGGCTGCCGCTGTACCAGGGCAACGGGAGGCTGGGGTGCTGCTTCGGGCCGTGGGGGCTGCACGCGGTACCGGGACAGGCCCACGACTATGTACCCATCGGCGTGACGCAGTTTACCCACCTCAAGCATTACGTGCGGGCGAAGTTCAACGCGGACTACCTGCTGCCGCTGGCCTCGATTCATTGGGAGACCGAGCCGGCGAGCGTCAGGCAGTACCAGCAGCATCAGGTGTTCTACGACGGCACTGTCCTGACCCGCTTTCAGACGGATCAATACGGCGTCGAGGTGCTGAGCTGGATCGACCCGGTGGACCGCGACGTCGCCGGCCTGCGGATCGATGCGCGGGGCGACTGCCCGCCGATTGTCGTCGGCGTGCC
>JACQVT010000364.1 GCA_016209665.1 Planctomycetota bacterium
ATCCAACCCGCATCGTCGTGGGCGGCCCAGCCGGGCGTGCGCCAGTTGCATGAGACGGTAAATTCACCGGGCTTGTTCGCGCGGACCTGGTCGATCACGGCGGTGAATGCGTTGCCGACGGAAATGACGTTTCGGGTCCAGTCGGTGCCGCGGCCGTCGGGCAGACGGCTCGACACCAGAGCGGCGCCGGGGAAATCAGCGTGGGCGACGAGTTCGCACGCGGCAGGCAGCGTTTCTTCGTTCAGACCGCTGCTGACGTAAACCGCATTCTTGAAGAACAGCGACCGCCGACCGGTGTTGTGGACGAGCCACAGCTTGCCCTGGTCGGTGTAGCGGACGATCGAGTTCATGTCGATCGTGCTCAGCGCGATGCCCGACATGCCCTGGAGCAGCCAATAAACGTCGTCGGCGCCGTGGCCGCCGCGGTGGACGGCCTTGTCGAAGGCGGCCTCGGCCGAGACGGCGGAAGGCCGCAGACCCGAAACAAAGAAACCGTCCATCAGCGGGCTGTGGAGGAATGCCCCGTTGTTCATCAGGTCCAGGCGGTATGGGGTCAGTCGTAACACTTGCAGGTGCGTCAGCCACGCAGGCGGTTCCGGCCGAATGCTGTCGCCCGCGGCGTACTGGTGCAGCCCCCAGGGCTGTAGCGCGCCCCACGACGCCTGCAACGCGGGGTAGTGTTGCAGCAGCCAGGCGTACCCGCCGTCCTGGTAGACGAAACCGCACGAACCGAACAGCAGACCGCCATTGAGCGTGAACCGCTCCCAGCCCGCCAGGGCCTCGCCGTAACCCTGGACGCCGGCGTACCAACCGACGTTGTCGGTGAGGGCCAACACCTTCTGCACTGCCCGGCGAGCAAGACCATTGTGGAACCATTCGAGCTTGCCGGTCTGGAGGGCGTAACTGCACGTGTTCTGCACGGAGTCGGCGGACTGATAGTCGTCGAGATCGTCGAAGTAGTGCCGCAGGAGGCCGTCGAGGTAGCCCTCGGCCTCGGCTCGCCATCCGAGCAGTTGCGTCCGCGTGGCCTCGTCGGGCTCGGCGAGTTCGAGCAGGTTGCGGATCAGTGTCCACCACGCCAACATGCCGGTGGTGTGGTGGCGGCCGCCGATCTCGGGGTGGGCGCCCTTCAATCGCCACCAAGAGTTGGCGTGGAAGTAAGCGGTCTGGCACAGACGGGTGTCGATCAAACGGCGCTCCTCGGTCGTGAACACCGGGGCCGGGCTGACGCGGCGCCAGGCGGCGGTGAGATTCTCCATCGTGTAATCCGCGATCCGCATGCCGGTGGTGTCGCGGTTGGCCAGGTGCAGGGCCCAGGCCCGGGCCTGGCGGGCGGCGACGAGACTGCCCGTATAGAAGTACAGGTGAGCGGAGCTGGTGAACCGGTTGCCGGCGTCCCCGTATTCGATCGCGTCGGGCGGCAGGGATTCGGGGGCGGTGGTGGCCGCGGCGTCCTGGGCGGCGACCGTCTGGACCAGCGGCGCGAAGGTGGACTGCCATTGCGGGGCGAGACGCACGTCGAGGCAGTAGGGGAGTTCGACCTCCTCGTCGGGTGCGATTCGGGCCAGCCGGGTCACGAGTTCAGTGATGCCGGTTTTGACGCCCTCGAGCGTGCTGCCCCCGACGAGGAGGATGTTCGTCGGCCGGCCAAACGGCCGAACGATCGTCTGGAGCACGTAGCCGTCGCCCCCGGGATAGACGGCGTCGCAGTAGGTGTAGTAGTTGGCGTACAAGGGGAAGACCGCGCGGTTGGCGTTCAGATCTCCCAGGATGATCAGCGGCGTGTCGCGCAGGTCGGCCGGCAGTTGGCCCAGCCGTTCGAGGATGACGTCGGTGTCCGTTCGGACCGGGGCTCCTTTGCCCGCCAGTCGCTCGACGGCGCGGGCCAACTCGTCCGCGAGCGCCTGCCACGCGGCATCCGCTGGACGAACGATCGTGCAGGGTACCCCACCGCGCACGAGGGTAAAGCCCGTCGAGTAGGATCGCGGGTGCACGGCGGGTTGAGTTGTCGGATCGATGGCGAGCGATGCCGGTGCCAGCAGAGCGACCAGTACGAAATTCATCTCGGCATGATAATGGGAACGGTGTGGAGCGGCTACGTCCGGCGAGAGGCTGCGCGACGCACGCCGGTGTGGAACGGGCGGGGTCAGATCGCACGTTCCGATGGCCAAATGGCTCGGCGAGATCATGAGCGGGCATCCGATGTCTGCACCGGATGCAGTGCGCGGTCTCGATCCTGCCACACGACTCAACCATCCTTGGCGCCGCCAAAGCAGGTCCCGAGCACTGACAAGCCTGATCGTAAAGTGTAATTGTTGTTATTGAGCCAGCCCACAACATGGAGCACACCCTCCTTTGAATCACCCGGCGGCCGGGTATTGGCACCGGTTTTGCACGGTCTAACAGCGAAGCGGGAACCCTGCGGGCGCCCCGTTGTATGTGGTGGCGCCGCCTGGAGTTGCCGGATAAGCGATGAACCGTTCTGGGCGGCTCAGCCGATACATGCGGGACGACGTCGGGGATTGCTGAGCGGACGAGCCGGGCAAATAACGATCGACAACCGGAGATTGAGCGGAAGAAGTGGGGACGGTTCGTATGCGAGAAACATTGTGAAAGTTTTAACGAAGTTCAGATAGACGATCCTGGAACCGGAGGCACAGAGTCATGACCAGCCTGAGCGCCGTTCATCAGGGCATCAGCCGCAGCGGCGTGGTGGCGGCGCCGTACGAGCAGGCGCTGTTCGCGGAGCTGCAGATGGCGGTGGAGTTTTACGAGCGGGCGCCGGACGCGCTGATTCAGATCCTCCACCGGGCCCAGGAGTTGTTCGGCTACCTGCGTGAGGACTTGGTCGAGTACATCGCGCACGAGCTGCGGCTGCCGATCAGCCGGGTGTACGGCGTGATCGGGTTCTACTCCTTCTTCAGCCGGGTGCCGCAGGGCAAGCACACGATCAACGTGTGCACGGGGACGGCGTGCTACGTTCGCGGGGCGGAGACGATCCTGCGGTCGATCGAAAAGGAGTTGGGCATCCAGCCCGGCGAAACCACGGCGGACGGGCGGTACAGCCTGCGGTGTGCCCGCTGCGTGGGGGCGTGCGGTCTGGCCCCGGTGGCGATGGTGGGCGATCACGTGCACGGGCACCTGCGGAGCAGTGAGATCAGGAAGACTCTCAAGGCGTACAAATGACGCTCAAGGAGCTGTACGAGTGGCGCGACCGCGTGCGGGAATCGCTGGCCCTACGGCTGGGGCAGGTGCCGGCGCGGGAGCTGGATGCGCCGTGTCGCCGGCGCGAGGTCCTGGTTTGCGCGGGCGGAGCGTGCGTGAGCTGCGGGTGCGCGAGCGTGGCGACGGCGCTGCGGGAGATGCTCGGGCAGCGCGGCCTGAAGCACCACGTCAAGCTGATCGAGACGGGGTGCGTGGGGTGCTGCGACCTGGGCGTGGTCGTCCAGGTGATGCCCGACAACGTGCTGTACGTGAAGGTGGCGGCCAAGGACGTGCAGCGGATTGTCGAGCAGCACCTCCGCGACGATCAGGTGGTGGCCGAACTGCTGCACAAGCCCGAAGACCTCGACACAGAACGACCGGCAGGATACCGGTCCCACATACAGCCGTACCTGACGGCGGCGGAGATGCCATTCTTCAAGCACCAGGTTAAGGTCGTGCTCGAGAACTCGGGCCTGATCGACCCGCAGAACGTAGATGAGTACATCGCTCGGGACGGATATCTGGCACTCCAAAAGGCGCTCGCGGAGATGGAACCTCGGCAGATCGTGGCCGAGGTGACGCGAAGCGGTCTTCGCGGTCGCGGCGGGGGCGGGTTCTCGACCGGCAAGAAGTGGCAGATGCTGGCGGTGGCCCCGGGGCCGACCAAGTACGTGGTGTGTAACGGCGATGAGGGCGACCCGGGGGCGTTCATGGACCGCAGCGTGCTCGAGAGCGACCCGCACCGGGTGCTCGAGGGCATGTCGATCGCCGGGTACGCCACCGGGGCGAGTAAAGGCTACGTCTACGTGCGGGCGGAATACCCGCTGGCGATCAAACGTTTGCAGACGGCCATCACCCACGCCCTGGACAGGAACCTGCTGGGCGAGCGGGTGCTGGGGACGGACTTCGGCTTCGAGATCGAGATTCGCGTGGGGGCGGGAGCGTTCGTCTGCGGCGAGGAGACGGCGTTGATGGCGTCGGTCGAGGGCCGGCGGGGGATGCCCCAGCCGCGCCCGCCGTTCCCGACGCAGTCGGGCCTGTACGGCAAGCCCACGATGATCAACAACGTCGAGACGTTCGCGAATGTGCCGCCGATCATCCGCAACGGCGGCGAATGGTTCGCCAAGATCGGCACGCCGAGCAGTCCGGGCACCAAGGTCTTCGCCCTGGCCGGCAAGATTCGCAACACGGGGCTGGTCGAGGTGCCGACGGGCATGACGCTGCGGCAGCTCGTGTTCGACATCGGCGGCGGGATGCCCAACGGGGGGACGTTCAAAGCCGCCCAGACCGGCGGGCCGTCGGGCGGGTGCATCCCGGCCGCGCACCTGGACACGCCGCTGGATTTCGATTCGCTTCAGCAGATCGGCTCGATCATGGGCAGCGGCGGGCTGATCGTCATGGACGACAAATCGTGCATGGTCGACGTCGCCCGGTTCTTCATGGACTTCTGCGTGGATGAGTCCTGCGGCAAGTGCCCGCCGTGCCGGGTGGGCACGCGGCAGATG
>JACQVT010000365.1 GCA_016209665.1 Planctomycetota bacterium
CAGGCGGCGAGCCCCGCGCCCGCCTTCGGCCGCCAGCGCGCGGTGTCCGTCCCGTCGAACAGGACCACCGCGCCCTCGGGCGGAGAGGCGCCGAGGTCGGCCGACGCCGTGTCAGGGGCCGACTCCAGGCCGGCGGCGTAGCGGATGCCGCCGAGGAGGTGGTGCAGGAACAGCGGCTCGGCATAGCTCTCGCGAGTGTGGCCCATGGCCGTGTACCAGGCCCGCCCGCCGTCGTACTCGTGGTACCAGACGAGGGGGTGGTCCCCTCCCATCGTGCCCCCGCCGTAGCTCGCCTCGTCCACCCGCGCCAGCACTCGCACGGCGCCCCGAGGGTTGGAGCGGAAGTTGTACCACTCGTCCTCGCGGTTCCAGCGTTCGGGGAGGCCGGCCGTAGATGGGTGGGTGGGATCCTCGATCTGCACACCGGCCGGCTGGATGGCCGGGTGGCTGCTGAAGTAGGCGCCCAGCAGGCCGCCGTACCACGGCCAGTCGTACTCCGTATCGGCCGCCGAGTGCACGCCGACGTAACCGTGCCCGGCGCGGACGTACCGCTCGAAAGCGGCCTGCTGCTCCGGTTCGAGCACGTCGCCTGTGGTCAGCAGGAAGACCACCGCGCGGTAGCCGCCGAGGCGCGCGTCGTCGAAGACGCCCGCGTCCTCGGTCGCGTCGACCCCGAAGCCGTGCCCGGCGCCGAGAGCTTCGATGGCGGCCACCGCGTCCGGAATGGCATCGTGGCGGAACCCGGCCGTCTTGGAGAACACAAGCACCCGATCCGGCGAGGTCTCATCGCCGGCCGTGCGGATAGTCATGGCCGCCGACGGACGTAGCCCATCGGACGCCACCAGCACCACGAGCAGGACCAGCCCGGCCCCGGCGAGCGCCGCCAGCAAGCGACCGACGAATCGGCGTGAATCACGAGAAGAAGACATCCCCGTGCGCTCCGGCACGACTCGGGCCAGGTTCACCACTGCTCAAGCGCCTTCTGAGTGCGGCGGAGCACTTCGTCCCAGTCGGCCCGGCGAGGCTCGACACCCAGATCGGCTACGGCCAGACGGAGCACCGCTTCGAGCGCGACCCAGCCAGTCGGCAAGTGCGCGTCAGAAAGGCGGGGGAACCCGACGCGAGCACCCGCGCCCAGGTGGAGATGGGGATGCAAGACGGCCGAGTGCCCGAGCGGATGCCAATGGTAGGCAAGCACCTCCCTGCCGTCGGGGTCCTCCAGTGCGTAGAGATAGCCAATCGCCTGGACCCTCCACAGGCCGCGCTGACCGGTGGCTCTGACGATGCGGTAGTGCAGTATGACCGAGAGGGCGAGTGGCGGGTCGCCCCGAAGACGCACCGGAGATCCGTCTCCCAGGGTCAGTGCATGCGGCTCATCAGCCGGATGGTAGCCGCCTCCGATGTTGACGACCGCGTCAGTGACGCAGGAGAGGGCGAGTTGGAGAGGGTCGACGAACGCCTGGACGGCCTGGGCGGAGGTCCTACCGGCCAAAGGGAAGGAGCATCGCGACGCGCATGACCTCGGGGCGGTCGGGGTTGTCGTCGAATTCGCCCGCATCCCACTTGCGGACGAACTCGTCGCCGCCCATACCGAGGTAGCGGCGCGCCTGTCGGTCGAGCAGCGCCCGCGCCTGTTCGCGAGTCAACTCGCGTATGCGGCCGTTGGCCTTGGCGGTCTGCGTTGCCATAACGGCTCACCCTACCCTTCACCACACTATACTCGAAGCTGTCCACCCATGGCAGCAGTGGCAGCAACGGACTCGGTTCCAAAGTTTGTTGGTGACCTGTCTTGGCGAGCTCCCGGGGCGCCGAAACAGGCACCCGCAAGTTTGGTTCTCGAAGCACTCAGCGCTTACGAAAAGTTACCAACAGAAGATGGAACCGAGTCCAGCAACGCGGTTTCGGGCGAATCCGCTGCTCCCGCCCCCTCGGTCTTCGCGGAACGGGCCGTCCCGCGCCTCCAGGAAGGCCTTGACCCCGCCTTCCCGCCGTCGCTCGTCCAGACGCACGCCGTCCGCGTTCTCAGCTTCCGGGATATGAAGGTGGCACAGCACCTCCATCTTGTAGCTCACCCACCGGTATGCGTTGTGTTGACACGACGCTTCGACAGCCCTACCATCGGCGCTGGCCACCATTCCACAGTCCCGCGGTTGTCAGATCATCAGCCCGGGCGCCAGGGTGGCCGACCGCCAGTCGCTCGCTGGCGGACCGTCGGGCGCCGGACATTGCTCCGCGGCAGGTCACGGTGCATCGTCCGGCGGGCAGGAACACCCAGCACCGAGGAGAGCGAGACGATGGCCTCTGCAGACGTCAGCACCGGACCGGTACCAGTTGGGACGTTGCCGCCGCAGGGGCAGGTGCCGCGGCGGATGTTGGCTCAGGTGATACGCAAGGATCGATTGGGCGAGCCGCGGGACGCTTTCCGGGTGGAGGAGATGGACACACCGGAGCCGGGGCCGGACCAGGTGCTGGTAGCGGTCATGGCGGCCGGCATCAACTTCAACAACGTTTGGGCGGCGCGGGGGGTGCCGATCGACGTGATCGCCGTTCGCCAGGCGGCCGGTGATCCGCGCGACTTCCACATCGGCGGCAGCGACGTGGCCGGTATCGTCTACGGCGTCGGCTCGCAGGTGGCCAACGTGCAGGTCGGGGACGAGGTGGTGGTCCACCACGGCTGGTGGGACGCCGACGACTCGTGGGTCAAGGCCGGCAAGGACCCGATGATGGCCTCCTCGGCGAAGATCTGGGGGTACGAGACCAACTACGGGTCGTTCGGCCAGTTTGCCATTGCCCAGGCGCACCAGTGTCTGCCGAAGGCGGCGCACCTGAGCTGGGAGGACGCGGCGGCCAGCACCCTGGTCGGCACCACCGCCTACCGCATGCTGTACGGCTGGGTCGGCAACGCCTTGCAGCCGAGCGACGTGGTCCTGGTCTGGGGCGGCGCGGGCGGCCTGGGCTCGATCGCTATCCAGTTGGTCAAGCAGGGCGGGGGCATTCCGATCGCGGTGGTCTCCAGCGCCGACAAGGGCGAGTACTGCGTCAAGATCGGGGCGGCGGGCTCCATCGATCGGACTCGCTTCAGCCACTGGGGCATCCCACCCCACTGGACGGATAACGCCGGCCAGAGGCAGTGGCTTCAGGGTGTGCGTGGCTTCGGCAAGGCGATCTGGGACGTGCTGGGCGAGCGGCGCAACCCGGCCATCGTCTTCGAGCACCCCGGGGAGGACACCATCCCGACCTCTATCTTCGTGTGCGAGCCGGGCGGGATGGTGGTGATCTGCGCGGGCACCACGGGGTACTCGGCGGCGGTGGACCTGCGCTACCTGTGGACGAGGCA
>JACQVT010000382.1 GCA_016209665.1 Planctomycetota bacterium
CCTCGCCCTCGCGACCCAGGGCCCGGCGGTCTTCGCGAGACTGCTCGCCGCCGACGAGGGGCTAAAGAGCGACTTCTGCGCCCGCGAACGCGCCCTGCTTGGCGTGACCCACGGCGAGATCGGGGCCTATCTCCTGGAGCTGTGGGGGCTTCCCCCGCGGGTGGTCGAGGCCGTGCGCTTTCACCACGAACCGGGTCGATCTGCCTACAACGGCCTGTGCGCCGTGACCTGCGTCCACGCGGCCGACGCCCTCGTGTCCGAGCTGGTGCCGGTCGCCCGTCCGCAAGCCGTCGACCTGCGCTTCGCCAGGTTGGACGTGGCCTATCTGGAACGAGTCGGGGTCGCCGATCGTTGCGAATCCTGGCGCCAAATCGCAACCGACTTCCTCCAGGGGATACAGCAAAGAGAGGAAGTGCTCGTATGAGCCAAACGCTGCCCACGGTCCTCTGCGTCGACGACGAAGCCAACGTGCTGGACGGCTTGAAGCGGCAGCTCCGCCGCGACGCCGACGTGACCCCAGCCGCCAGCGGGGCCGATGCACTGACGGCGATCCGTCGGACGGGTCCCTTCGCGGTCATCCTGACGGACTACAACATGCCGTCCATGAACGGCGTCGAGTTCCTTCGCGAAGCCCGCGACCTGTCGCCGGACACGGTCACCATCATGTTGACCGGCCAGTCCGATCTGGGGACCGCGATCTCGGCCCTGCACGAGGGCCACATCTTCCGGTTCCTGCAGAAGCCCTGCCCGCCCGACGTCCTCCGCAAGGCCGTCCGGGACGCTGTTCAGCAGTACCGTCTGATCACGTCGGAGAAGCGATTGAGCCGTGAGTTGGCGGAGGCCAACGACAAGTTGCGGGGCATCAACGAACACCTCGAACAGATGGTGTCCCAGCGGACGGCCACCATCCAGCGGCTGCACCGCTTCGTCACGGACCTCAACGGGCTGGAGACGCTCGCCGACGTGGGCCGGCTGGTGGTGGAGACCACGGTGGAGATGCTGAACAGTCGGCGGGTTGTCCTGATGGTCCCGAGGAACGGACGGGAGTATCTGGGCATCCTGGCGGCGGTAGGCGTCTGCGAACAGACGATCGAAACCGCCCGCCTGCCGATCGGCCAGGGCATCAACGGCCGCGTGTTCGCGGACGGGGAAAGCCTCGTTGCCAACCAAGCGGTCGACTTGCTCGATCCGCAGGATGAGGAACTCGAACGCGAGTTCTTCGCCGGTGTTCCGCTGGTGGCCGCCCTGCTCGTCACTTCGGCCGGACCCGTGGGCGTGCTCGGCGTGAGCGGGCATGACGACGGTCGGCCTTACGAGGCGGAGGACCTGGCCAATCTGCGGGCGATCGCCGAGGGAGCCGGCATCGCCCTGTCAAACCAGATCCGCCTCGAGGAGCGCAATGAGGCCCGCGACGCCATTAACCTGGCCTTCGCCAAGCTCGCCGAGCGCCGCGATCCCGAAACCGGCCTGCACCTCGAGCGCGTCCGAGGCTACTGCCGAATCCTTGGGACCGCCCTGGCCGGCAAGCCCGGCTTTTCCTCCATCACCCGGTCGTTCATCGAAAGCATGTGGAGATTGTCGCCCCTCCACGATATCGGCAAGGTCGGCATACCCGACCACATCCTCCAGAAGCCCGGTAAGCTCACGGCGGAAGAGTTCGAGATCATGAAGCGGCACTCGGTCATCGGTGGCGACACCATCCGGGCGGTCATCGAGCAGGGACGATCCCAGGACTTCCTGCAGATGGCGATGGAGATCGCCTACTACCACCACGAGAAGTACGACGGGAGCGGCTATCCGTACGGCCTGCGGGGCGACGCCATCCCGCTGTGTGCCCGCATCATGGCCGTCGCCGACGTGTACGACGCCCTGACCTCGCGGCGGGTGTACAAGCCGCCGTTCCCCCACGAGAAAGCCTGCCAGATCATCTACGAGGGCGCCGGCAAGCATTTCGACCCCACCCTGGTCGAAGTGTTTCGGGAGCGCGAGCAGGAGTTTGCGGACCTGGCCCGACACCTTGCCGACGTTTTGCCGGACGACAAGGAGCCATCGGCAGCCATTCCCGCCGGTCCCCAAAAAGTTGAATCCCTGGCCGTGATCTGATCCGGCGGTTGCCGTATAATCCCTCCCGACCCGCGGCCGCGCCCGGCGCGACCCGGGTCTAAGTCGGTGTGTGCGAACCGTAGGGCCTGTCCGAACCGCGACCGTGAGGGAGCGGGCTTCCGAGGCGCGGGCGCCCCGCTCCGTGACGGGCGCGGTTCCGAAACGCCTGCTCACACACGCTCAGAGCCGCAACCAGGAAGCCGGCTCACGCCTGCAACGAAGGGAGACACTCGCCATGGCCGCCAGGAAAACCTCCACCGGAAAAGCCGCCACGAAATCCGCCGCCGAGCCCAAGGCCGGCTCCCAGAAGGCCGCAGCCCCAAAGCCGACCCGGGCGGCGCGAGCCGCGAGTCCGCCCGACACGGGGGGGACTCGGGCCAGGCGGATCGCCGCCAAAGCGGCGCCGTCGGCCGCGTGCCTGCTCGCCCAGGCCGAGGCGGACGTGGGCAAACTGCTGACATCGCTCAACACGCAGATGGCGGCGGCCATGCACGTATTCACGGAGTTGGCCGCGGCCCAACGGGGCAAGCACGAGGCGGTCATTCGGACACGGCCGCTGGACCGGGCGACGGCCATGTTCCAGCGGCTGGTGACCGAAGTCGTCGAGGAGCGGTTCGGCGAGATCCTGCCGACTCTCGTGGTGCTCCGCCGTGAACTCGGGCAGCGAGCCGGCGTCCCCGCCCCGCACGGGCCGGACGATCAAACGGAATTCATGGCCCGAGCCACGGAGATGCTCGACCAGGTCCTTGCCAACGCCGACGTCCAGGCGTATACGCCGCGGCCGGGGGACGCCTTCGACCCGCTCATCCATCTGGCTGTCGGCGAGACACACCGGACCGACCTGGCCGGCGACGTGGTGGCCGAGGCCTTCCAACCCGGCTATCGATCCTCCCGCGGGAAAGTCATCGAGCCCGCCCGAGTCAAGGTCAACCGGAGGTGAGCCATGGCTCGACTGGGAGTGGATTTCGGCACGACCAACACCGTCGCGGTCGTGCATGATCGCGGGGTGTTCTCGGTCGTGCTGCACCGGGCCGATACCGGTGCCGGCACCATCGTCCGCGAGGTCTACCCGTCGGCGATCCTGATCGAGAGCGGCTCCGAGCATCGGTGGTTCGGCCTGGAAGCCGACCGCCGCTTTGGACAGCACGGGCCCGAGCCGGGCAGTTTCTATCTGCCGTCGCTCAAGCGGCACCTGCACAATTATTCCGAAGGCCGCACGATCAGCATGGACGCCTTCTCCGGCCGATTCGACGTCGGCGACCTGCTCACGTCGTACCTCGGGTCGCTGGCCGAGTCGATCCGGACGTCGGGCCTGGTCGAACCGGACGAGCCGCTCGAGACCGTGATCACCTGGCCCGCCAATGCCAACGGTGCCCAGCGCCACATCACCCGCCGCTGCTTCCGCGAGGCCGGATTCCAGGTGCTGTCCACGCTGAACGAGCCGACCGCTTCGGCGATCGAATTGGCCGACTGTCTCACCGCGGGCCGCGGCGGCCGTCAGCGCCGCGAGCCCTCGGCGGTGGCGGTGTTCGATCTGGGCGGCGGGACCTTCGATGCCTCGGCGGTCTGGATCGACGGCGATGAATTCCAGGTGTTGACCTCGGCCGGCATCGAAAACCTCGGCGGCGACGACTTCGACCGCGTGCTGCTGGAGATGTTCCTCGACAAGCTGAAGATGTCGCCCGACGCCCTGATCCCCCTGACGCGGCACGCCCTGCTCCGCCAGACCCGGGCCCAGAAGGAGACCATCGCGGGCGGCGTGGTCAGGACGCTGTTCCTGAACCCGATGGATTTCGGCATCCAGGGCTTGCCGATCTCGATGCCCGTGGCGGCCTACTACGACCGGTTGCGCCCGATGCTCAAGCCGGCCATCGCCACGTTGGTGTCGGTCATCGAGCGGGCCGCCGAGCGCGAGCCGCGGATCCACGTGGACCGTGGGCTGCGAATCTACCTCGTCGGTGGGACGTCGAAGCTGCCGCTGGTCTCCGAGATGGTGGCCGCCGCCTTCCCCCGCTGCCAGGTGGTGCTGACCGACAAGCCGTTCACGTCGGTGGCCATGGGGGCGGCGATCTGCGCCATGGACCGCGTGCGATACCGCGACGTGTTCGCCCGCCACTTCGGGCTGATTCGCCTGCGCGACTTCGGCCGGGCCGAGGTGTTCGACGTCGTGTTTCCGGCCGGCACGCCGATTCCCCGCAGGGGCGAGCCGCCGCTGGAGCGGACGGCCTGGTATCACCCGCACCACAACATCGGGCACCTGCGCTACCTCGAGTGCACCGCCCTCGGTCCCGGCGGCCTGCCCGACGGCAGCGTGCGGGCCTGGTCCGACGTGCTGTTCCCCTACGATCCGGGGATTCCCCTGTCGGCCCGGCCGGCGGCGGACCAGGTCGTCGACACCGAACAGTTCACGGGGCAGACGGTCTGCGAGGTCTACCGCTGCGACAGCGACGGCGTCATCACCGTCGAACTCCGCCGGCCCGCCACCGACGAGGTCCGCACCCACGAGATCTATCAGGATTAACGCAGATTCATCCGTTCCAGGCAGGTGACGACCCGCTGGAGCAGCTCAGACTGCTCCATGCGACAATCTCCGGGCGGCTTCGCGGATGATGGCCTGCTCGTCCCAATCGGGGTATTGGCTGCGCAGATGATGGAGCAGCATGGACCGTGCGGAGGAGTACATCTGGCTGGCGATGGCCAGCCGCTCCGCCCCGGTCTTCCGTCCCAGCACCTCGACCATGCAGGGGTCGGGTGTCTCGATGCGAGGGGTATCCGGCCGCATGGTTGGCCTCATTTCGGGGTTTCAGTATACCACGGCCTCGGTGCACTTGTCAGCGAACCGCTATCCATTTCGACCCGGGGGCCATCGGGATCGGCGGTACGGTTGAGTCGGTTGCGGGTGCGGGTGCGGGCAATAAACTGGCCGCGATCCCAGGGA
>JACQVT010000383.1 GCA_016209665.1 Planctomycetota bacterium
CAGCGCGGCACGCTGGGCCTCAAAGCGGGCGGCGGCGGCCTCGTCACGCGGGAAGTTCATCAGGGCCCACAGCAGGACGGTCATCGCGAGGATGATCGTGCCGGCCTGGGTGAGGAACAGCTTGCTGCGGTCCCACATGACGGTCAGGACGTTGCCGAACTGCGGCCAGCGGTAAGGGGGCAACTCGATCATGAACGCCGGCGCGGGTCCCCGCAGGAGGGTCCGGCGGAAGATCGTGGCCATGGTCAGGGCCGTCAGCACGCCCAGCGCGTACATGGTGAGCAGGGCCGCGGCCTTGAGCCAGGTGCTGCCCGGCAGGCAGGCCGCGATCAACAGCGTGTAGACCGGCATGCGGGCGCTGCAGCCCATCAGCGGAGCGACCAGGATCGTCACCAGCCGTTCGCGGGGGTTCTCGATCGTGCGGGTGGCCATGATGCCCGGCACGGCGCAGGCGTGGCTCGACAGCAGCGGGATGAAGCTCTTGCCGTGCAGGCCCACGCGGCTCATGATGCGGTTCATCAGGAACGCCGCCCGGGCCATGTAGCCGGTGTCCTCGAGTAACGCGATGAACAGGAACAGGATGCAGATCTGCGGGAAGAACACCAGCACGTTGCCCACGCCGGCCAGGACACCGTCGGTGAGCAGGTCGCGGAGGATCCCCGCGGGCATCCAGGCCGTGACCCACGACCGCAGCCAGGTGCAGCCGGCGTCGATCAGGTCCATCAGGGGGGCTGCGAGCACGAAAATGCTGTAGAACATCAGGCCCATCATCGGGGCAAAGATCAGCAGGCCCCACAAGCGATGCGTCAGGACCCTATCAAGCCGGTCGGTCGTGGGGACGGTTGTCTTCTCCGCCCGGGTCAGGCACTCCTGGGCGATCTCGTGGAGCCAAGCGTACCGCGCGACGGTCAGCTCGCGGGCGGGGTCGATGTCCGATTCGGCCCGAAGCCGTCGGCGGGCGCTGCGGAGCGCGTCGGCCACCGCGGGCGAGGTCCTGCCGTTGAGCCCCTGCTGGCCGTTGCTGAGCCACAAGACGGCCAGACCCTGGGCGGTGGGCGGCTGGGGCTTGCCGGCGGCCAGGATAGCCTGCGCCACCGCGCGAACCTCCCGCTCGATGGGCTCGGCCGCCTGCCAGCGCCGGTCGTTCGGACTCTGCGGTCGGCCACAAGCAGCGCGAACGGCGACCTGAAGCTGCTGGATACCCTCGCCGCGGGCCCCCACCGTCGGCACCACGGGAACGCCCAACCGCTGCGACAGCCCGCCGACGTCCAGCCTGTGGCCGGCAGCCTCGAGCACGTCCATCATGTTGCAGGCGACGACCACGGGCAGGCCCAGCTCGATGATCTGCGTGGTGAGGTACAGGTTGCGTTCGAGGTTGCCCGCGTCCACGACGATCAGCACCGCGTCGGGCCGCCTCGTGTCGTGCATCTCGCCCAGCAGAACGTCGCGGGCGACTTCCTCATCGGGGCTGTGGGCGCCGAGGCTGTACGTCCCCGGCAGATCCAGCAGGCGAATGGCCGGGTCGTCCGTCATCACGCCGGCGCGCTTCTCGACCGTCACGCCCGAGTAGTTGCCCACCTTGTGACGCAGGCCGGTGAGGGCGTTGAAGAGGGTGGTCTTGCCGCAGTTGGGATTGCCGGCGACGGCAACGAGGAACGTCCGTTGCGAGAGACCTGACCCGACGGGATGTACGGCCGTTGACATATCGAGATCGGCCGGCGAGGCCCGAGCCGAGATCACATCTTCGTCTGGAGTGGCGACCGCGCTTCGTCGCGAGCCGCAACCACCAGGGCAGCGCTCGCGCCGCAGGTCTGGCCCGCCCGCCGAACGCGCGGGGTCAGGCCGACTTGGCCACCAACCCCTCCACCGGTTCCACCAGGATGCATCGCGCCAAGCGCTGGCAAAGCCCGAACCGGCAGTCGCCAATCTTGCAGATGAGCGGATTGCCGGGCGCCAATACCTGGACCGTGCGGCCCTCGAACATGCCCAGCTCGCGTAGTCGCTGGGCGTGGTGAGCATCTCCGTCCACGAGCTTGACACGCAGCGGGCGGCCGGCCGGAGCCTGAGCCAGTGTCGTCGCGCAGGCGCCGGCATCCCTGAGCGCTTCGGAGTTGCCCGGGCACGACGAGCGCCTCGCACGCTCCCGCCAACGCATCCGCCCACCGCTACGGCGGCGCAATGCTAATTGAGACTCAATCTCCATTGCAGCGACTATATCGACTATCTGAATTGCTGTCAAGAACACTCACAGGGAGAATCTGGCGAGACGAGGTATCCGCGCGATCGCGGTATCGCCCCGGGGGTTTGCCGGCATCCTTGTCGGGGGGGCGGGCATCTTGCCGAGGGGGGCGGACATCTTGCCCGCCTTGTTTGCACAGCCATCCCGCAGGATCTTCCCCCGGCGCACCAAGACCTGGAGTCCCCGTCCTAACCGTCGCTCCAGGTTTGGGTTGCGGCCAAAGCCCGCGCTGTGGCTCGAAAAGCCTTTGGGGAGGCGGACCACTAGTCGTCGTCGGCCTGGGCAGCCTCGCGGCGGTGGACGCTGATGTCCTCACCACCCAGCCGCATCTTCATCAGCCGGCCGACTTTAAACTTCACAGTGCGTTTGGCCGGCACCGAGACCCGCTCGAGGGTCTTGGGGTTCTGAGCGGTCCTGGCCGCCCGCACGCGGCTCTCGAACACACCGAAGTCCCGAAACTCCAGGCGGTTGCCCGATCCGAGTTCGTCGATGATTTCATCCAGGAAGTTCTGGATGATCCGCTTGACGACCACTCGCTTGTGGGAGGATTTCTCAGCAATCCGATCAATCAGTTCTTTCTTCGTGATCGTCTGCATTGGCCGGCCTCAACGCAAGCTTCGCGATCCTGACGCCGCCGGCAACGCTCGCCAGCGACAACCCGATGCTCCGAACGGACTCCCATGAACGCCCACCGGCAGATGTGCTCGCCAACGGATCGTCGGGGCCTACCGCACCTGCCCGGGGAGCAGCGCAGGCACCGGTCTGGCGTCTGCAAGTTATACTACCGCAATGGTTTTCGTCCATCAAGGCCCATTTTCAACAGCCAAAATTGTGTCCCGAGCGGAATCCCTTCGGGATGGTGCGCCGATCCTAACCCGTTTTCTACACAATGGTTAAAGGCCAATCTGCCGATCGCGGGGCGGGACGCCGAGGAGCTAGCGACGAAAACTTTTTTTCCTGTAGGTGCTTAAGGCTGTCCATCACAAGGCCCGACCCACCAGGTGGGTGACGATTCCCTGGATCGCGAAGTCCGACCCTTCGTGCACCACGATCGGCGCGACGGCGGGGTTGTCGCCCCGGAGAATGACCAGCGAACGGCCCTGCTGGGATTCGACCGAAACACGTTTGAGGGTCGGCATCTGGTCCGCCAGGCAGGCACAGATGCGGCCCTGAACGTGTTCGGGGTTCACGCCGGGCCGATACTCCACCAGGACCAGATCGCCCGGCTTGAGCGTGGGCTCCATCGAATCCAGGCTGAGCCGTAGGCAGTAGCGATTCGGCGCCCAGAGATGTCGCAGCACGGGGAACATCTCCAGTTGTTCGTCCGACTGGGTCGGCGGGCCGGCCGGGATGGTGCCGAACAGCGGCACGTCCAGGGTTTCCAACGGCTGGGGGGCATCGTGGTCGAGACTCTCACCGATGAGTACGGCGGGAGCGACGTCCAGGGCCACCGCGATCGCGCGGAGGGAAGAGGGTGAGGGCCTGCGTTTGCCGCGCTCGATCTCGCTGAGGAACCCCTGGTTGACGCCGGCCCGGCCGGCGAGTTGCTTCTGCGTCAGTTCGGCCTGGGTGCGGTAGTACCGGATGCGGCGGCCAATGTGGCCGCGGAACGCCGGTGGAACGAGCGGCGGATCGGGCGCCATACCCATACTATGGACACGTCGAGCGAAGCGCGTCAAGTCAAGCTGAAGGCCCCTGGGCCGCAACGCCCTATGGGCCTCCCATCGCCCGGATACGGTCGCGCACCGAACCCACCTGCGTGATCCGAAGTCCGAAGTTCTCGCCGACCTTGACCGCTTGGCCGCTGCCCACGCGCTTATTGTTAACCTTGAGGTCAAGCTCGCTGTCGGCGGGCTTGTCGAACTCGATGATCGAGCCGGTGGTGAGGTTGAGGATGTCCGCCAGCGGCATGGTCCGCTCCGAAAGCTGGACGATGATGGGCACCTCGATGTTCAGGATTCGGCTGAGGTCCACGGGCGATCCGGGCCCCCGGGCCGTGGCGATGCGCCCGGACTTGACCGACCGCGGCACCGGCGACTCGCCGCCGGGACCCTCCCGAGGCGGGGTCGCGGTCGAGCTTCCAGGGCGGACGGCACGCGGCGGGCGGACCGGCGGCATCGGCGGGCATTCCTCCCCATCGGCGATGCTGGCGACGGCTTCCTCGGCCAAGGCGTTCACCTCGGCGAGCAAGGCGTCGATATCCTGCTGCGATTCCGACATGGTCCGATCGCCGCTCTCTTCGACCATCCGCGCCGACGGCTCAGGCCCACAACGCGCGCGGGATATCCGTTGCACGTATTATCGGCCGATTCAGCGGATGACTTGACCGGGCGGGCTGACCGCGCTACGGCGGCCATAGTGGCGCCCCCCGCCCCCCGTTCAGACCTCCGCAGATCACCTCACGGTACGTACTCGCCGACGAGGATGCAGGCGTTGTGGCCGCCGAAGCCGAACGAATTGCTCATCGCCCGGCGGATCCGCGTGTCCCGCGGCTGGTTGGGGACGTAGTCGAGATCACACTCGGGATCCGCGTTGTCCAGGTTGATGGTGGGCGGGGCGGTGCGATGCCTGATGGCCATGACGCTGGCGACCAGTTCCACCCCTCCGCTGGCGCCCAGCAAGTGGCCAATGGCAGACTTGGTGCTGCTGATTGCGACCTTGCGGGCGTGGTGGCCGAACACCTGCTTGATCGCCCGCGTTTCCGCGATGTCGCCGAGGCTGGTGCTGGTGCCGTGGGCGTTGATGTAGTCCAGATCCTCGGGGGCCAGCCCGGCGTCTTCGATGCATCGGCGCATGGCCATGGCGGCCCACGCTCCGTTCTCGTCCGGCTGGGTGATGTGGCCTCCGTCCGAGCTGACGCCGGTGCCCAGGACCTCAGCGTGAATGCGGGCCCCGCGTTTCAGGGCGTGCTCCAGTTCCTCGAAGACGAGGATGCCGGCACCTTCGGCCAAGACGAAACCGTCGCGGTCGTGGTCGAAAGGCCGGCTGGCCCGGGCGGGATCGTCGTTGCGGGTGCTCAGGGCGTGCATGGCCCCGAAGGCGGCCACGCTCAACTCCGTTACCGCCGCCTCGCTGCCGCCCGTGAACACGATATCGGCATCGCTGCGGCGGATCAGGCGGAGGGCGTCGTCCATCGCGTTGGTCGCGCTGGCGCAGGCCGTCGCCACGGCCGTGCTCGGGCCGTGCAGCCCGAAGTGGATCATGATGTTGCCGCTGCCCGCGTTGAGCATCAGCTTGGGGATGGTGAACGCCGAGACCTTCGAGGGCCCCTTGTCGCGAAGGCGGTAGGTCTGGGCCTGCAGCTCGCCGATGCCACCGATGCCGGAGCCCACGATGGCGCCCACCCGAGCGGTGTCCTCTCTGGAGAAGTCCAGGCCGCTGTCCTGGGCCGCCTGAACCGCCGAAGCCAGGGCGAACTGGGCGAACCGGTCGAGCCGCTTGACGATCTTCGGATCGAGCCAACGCTGGGCGTCGAAGTTGTTGCACTGGCCGGCGAACTGGGTCTCGAAGGCGGACGGATCGAACAGCGTCAGCCGACTGACGCCGGACTTGCACGCAATGAGATTGTCCCAGAACTCGTCCACCGAGTGGCCGAGCGGAGCGATCACTCCCATACCCGTGATGACAACCCGTCGCCTGGACATTCCGAACCGTTCCCGTCAGCGTTTGGATGCGTCTGCGCGTGTTTGAGCGGACCGGCACCGGAGCGGACAACCCGGACCGCGGACCGAGGGCGTGAACTCAACGACGACCCGAAACCCGCGGCGTCTGGGTACCCGCCCCAGCCGGCCGGTCAGGTCAGGACGGCTTGGCCGCGTCGCCTTGGTTGGCGACGATGTAGTCGATCGCCTGTCCGACCGTCTTGATCTTCTCCGCCTCTTCGTCGGGGATGCTCATTTCGAAGTTGTCCTCGAACTCCATCACCAGTTCGACGATGTCCAGCGAATCAGCGTTGAGATCGTTAATGAAAGAAGTCTCACGCGTGATCTCAGCCTTGTTGATGGCCATCTGCTCGCTCACGATCGTGAAGACCTTGTCCTCGATTTCCGCGCTCGTCACCGCAGAACCTCCTGTCGCAAACCGGCCCCCGCCAAGCGTGGTCTCGCACGCCCATCCTTGCCGGGGGACCCTCGTGATTAACCTGCCCAAACCCGCGACCACGCCGGGCCGCGCAACCGTTACTCCCTAAGGCACTACATGGTCATGCCGCCGTCCACCGCCAGGACCTGCCCGGTCACGTAGGCAGCCGCCGGCGACGCGAAAAACGCCGCCGCCGCCGCCACATCCTTCGGCTCGCCGAACCGCCGGCAGGGGATGATCTGTTTATACTCTTCCTTGATCTTGTCGGACAACACGTCGGTCATGTCGGTGGCGATGAAACCGGGGGCGATGACGTTGCACGTGATGTTGCGGCGGGCGAGTTCCTTGGCCACCGACTTGCTGAAGCCGATGACCCCCGCCTTCGACGCGGCGTAGTTGCTCTGCCCGGCGTTGCCCACCATGCCCGAGACGCTGGCGATGTTGACGATCCGCCCGTAGCGCGACCGCACCATGTACCGGCTCGCCGCCCGGGTCAGCCAGAACACGCTCTTGAGATTGGCCGCGATGACCTCGTCGAACTGCTGGTCCTCCATGTTCATCAGCAGGGAATCGCGGGTGATGCCGGCGTTGTTCACGAGGATGTCGATCTTCTTGAACTCCTCGGCGACGGCGTCCACGAAGGCCTCGGCGGCGGCGCGGTCGGTCACGTCGAGGACCCGGGGCACCACGGAGCCGGGCAGTTCCGCCTTGCGGGCCTCGTCAGCCAGCCCGGCCAGCTTGTCCAGACTGCGGGCAGCCGCGACCACGGTCGCCCCCTGACCGGCCAGGCTCCAGGCAATCGCCCGGCCCAACCCGCGGGACGCGCCCGTCACGATGGCAATCTGGTTCGCAAGCTGCATCAGCGATTCCTCAAGCCCTCGCATCCGCTCGTCAGATCGACGGCTGCAATCGCTCGACCGCGGGTCCCAGCGCGAGCCGGGCCACGTCGGCGGTCGTGCTGATGTTCGTGATCGCCGCCTTTCGGGCGATCTTTTTGAGCAGCCCGGTGAGCACGCGGCCGGGGCCGATCTCCACGAACTGCTCGACGCCTTCGCGGATCAGCCGCTCCATCGACGCCTGCCACCGGACAGGCTGCGTCAACTGTTCGGTCAGCCACGTGCGAATAGTATCGCCATTGCGGTGGGGTTCGCAATTCACATTTGAGATTACGGGCATCCGAGGCGGCTCGAACCGGACCTCGGCCAGTACGGCGGCCAGGCCCGTCGCCGCCGGCTGCATCAACGGCGAATGGAAGGCCCCCGCCACCTTCAGGGGCATGGCTCGCCCGCCGGCGGCCTCGACGAGCCCGACCATAGCCTCGCAGGCGTCTTGGATGCCCGACACGACGATCTGCCCTGGGCAGTTGTAGTTGGCCGGCCGGATCACCCCCGCCGAGGACGCCTCGCGGCACAGTTCCTCGACCTGGACCGCCTCCAGACCCATGATGCTGACCATGCCGCTGGGGGCGGCTTCGGCGGCCATCTGCATCAGTTCGCCCCGGCGCTTCACCAACCTGAGGGCGTCCTCAAACGATACGCTCCCGGCCGCGTACAGCGCCGTGTATTCGCCCAGGCTGAGTCCGGCCATGGCCGCGGGCGAATGACCCAGCCCCCGCTCGCCCCTCATGGCCTCCCAGATGGCCACGCTGGTGGTGAAGATCGCCGGCTGCTGGATGTCGGTCTGCTCCAGCCGCCCGACCGGCCCCTTGAAGCAGATGGCCCCCAGGTCGTAGCCGAGCATCTCGCTGGCCCGCAGGTAGATCGCCCGCGCCGCCGAACTGGCCTCGGCCACGTCGCGACCCATGCCCACCGATTGTGCGCCTTGACCCGTGAAGAGAACTGCCGTCTTTGCCATGGCAAACACCTGTCTCACAAACGCAACAGGGCTGTCCCCCACGTGAGTCCGCCGCCGAAGCCGGCCAGCAGAACCCAGTCCCCACGGGAAACCCGGCCCGTCCGCCAAGCCTCTTCCAGAGCCAACGGGATGGAAGCCGCCGAGGTGTTGCCGTAGCGATCGATGTTCACCGCGACTTTCTCCGGCGGCAGGCCGAGACGCTCGGCCGCGGATTCGATGATCCGCAGGTTGGACTGGTGCGGGATGACCAGCTTCACGTCGGCCATGCTGATGCCCGCCCGCTCGATCGCCTCGGCCAGGACCTCCCGCATCTTGGTGACGGCGAACTTGTAGACTTCCCGGCCCTTCATCTTCATGAAGTGCAGTCGCTCGTTGACCGTCTTCGTACTGGCCGGCTCGGCGGCGCCGCCGGCGGGCACCCAGATGAGTTTGGCTCCACTGCCGTCGGCCCCGAGGCATTGGTCGTACAGTCCACTGACCGGATTGTCGGCCGGGGTGATGACCGCGGCCGCGGCGCCGTCGCCGAGCAGAACGCAGGTGGCCCGGTCCTCGAAGTCCGTGAACGCCGACATGGTCTCGGCCCCGACGACGAGCACCGTTCGGCAGCCGCCCGCGTGCATCAGGCACGAGGCCGCCACCAAGGCATACACTAACCCGCTGCATGCCGCGGCCACGTCGCACGCCGGGATGGGCCGGCAGCCCAACTCGTGCTGGACGAAGCACGCGGTGGCCGGTATCGGATAGGCCGGCGTGCACGTCGCCAGCACGATCAAGTCCAGATCCGTGGCGGTCAGGCCGGCGTTGGCCAGGGCCCCGCGGGCGGCGGCCACCGCCAGCGTCAGCGTGTTTTCGCCGTCGCTGGCGATGCGGCGCTCGCGAATGCCCGATCGCGTGCGGATCCACTCGTCCGACGTGTCGAGGGTCTTCTCGAAGTCGGCGTTGGTCATGATTCGCGAGGGCAGGGCGCTGCCCATGCCCCGGATCATCATGGGAATTCGTTCCGGCATCGATGCCAATCTTTGCTCAGTTGGGCCGCGTGGCGGCAGGCTCCTCCGCCAAATCCGCGGCAATGATCGCATTCAGGTCCCTGTCGAGATACTGCGTGGCCACCCGGACCGCATTGCGGATGGCCACGTGACTGCTGCTGCCATGGCAGATGATGCACACGCCGTCCACGCCCAACAGCGGTGCTCCGCCATACTCGGCATAATCATGATTGGCCCACACCCTTTTTACCACCGGCTTGAAGCTCTCGGCGAGGGCGGGGCTGGCCAGTGCGATTTCCTTCTCGATGGTCTTGACCAGGCCTTCGGCGAGGCCCTCGGTCAGCTTCAGGGCAATGTTGCCCGCGAAACCGTCACAGATCACCACGTCGCAACCGCCGCGGAACAGGTCGCGCCCCTCGACGTTGCCGATGAAGTTGATCTGCTCACAGTTCCGCATGAGTTCGTGGGCCTGCTGGACCAGCGTCGTACCCTTGAGTTCCTCCTGTCCAACCGAGAGCAGGCCGACCCGAGCCTTGGTGACGCTCAGCACGTGCCGGGCGTAGCCGCTGGCCATGACCGCGTACTGCAGCAGGTGATGCGGCTTGGGCGAGATGTTCGCCCCCACGTCGCACATGACGATCGGCCCGGTGAAGGACGGCAGCACGACGGCAATGCCCGACCGACTGACGCCCGGGATCAGCCCCATCCGCAACTGGCTGGCGGCGGCGAACGCTCCGGTGTTGCCCGCGCTAATGATCGCGTCCAGTTCTCGCTGGCCCGCCATCACGGCCAGCTTGACGATCGACGAATCCTTCTTGGTCCGAACGGCCTCGACGGGCACATCGTCCATGCCGATGACCTGCGAGGTATGGACGATGCTGACCTTGGCCACGTTCATGGGCACGTCGCACCGGGCCATCTCGTTTTCGATCGACGGCCGGTCCCCCACCAGGACGAGTTGGTGGCCTTTGAGGAAGGGCAGCGTCTCCATCGCCCCCCGGACGATCTCCCGGGGGGCAAAATCCCCGCCCATCGCGTCGATGCCGATTCGCATGAGCCTCAGCTCTCCTCGGACTTCATCGCCAGGGCCACGTCACTGCTGACATAGCCGCAGTTCTGGCAGGCCGCATGAGGCAGCTTGGCGACCCCGCACTTGGGGCAACTGACCAGGTTCGGTCGGCGCAGCGCCTGGTGCGAGCGACGCTTGTTCTTGCGGGCCTTGGAACTCTTGAATATCGGCAGCATCCTGTTTCCCTGCAAAGAGTTAACGCAGTCTCGGCCCCGTGGGGCTGACCAGCGGGCACACGGCACGTGAACCCCGAGGGAGCGGGGGTTATCACAAAAGAGGCTTGCAATACCGGCCCGAGACGGGCGGGCCGTCTGTTGCAAGCCTCTCAGCGCAAGTTTCAGAGGCTAACGGGCTAACGGACCCCTGTCAAGCCTCATCTCCCCCCCTGCGGCACGTGGCACGGGCCCCGCCCAGCGACGTGCAATTCTCAACGCCGGGATTGCCTTCGGGGGAATTCGGGGCTAGATTAGAGTGGAGTTTGCGGGTGATAATCTAGGCCGACGCAGCCGCCATGCCCGGTGGCGTAGGAGGTCTGGCGGATGATCCTCCGGTTAATTCCCGAAATCCCGGTCGGCGCCAACGTCCGAGAACTGGAGCGGGAATCGATGATCGCAGCCAGCAGAGCCAGTGCGCGGCGCCGATGGATCGTTCGCACGGGGCTGATGCTCGGGGTGTCGGCCATCGTTCTCGTCGTGCTGGTCGTTGGGCGGCGGGACCGTATGGCGATCGACGAGGCCGTGCGAGCGATGGACCGGCCCGTGGCCGCCCTGCAAGCGGAGATCGACGCCCTTGGCCAGTTGCCGGCCCGCATGCCCGAAGTCCCCAGCCGAGTGGCCATCGCCTACGCCTCGGACCTCATGCGAGAGTACGCCCGGACCGCCACCGAGCCGGTCATTGTGGCCAGCACGGCCCGCCGCGCGCTGATCCTGCAGCGCGATGGCAACGCGGTCGTCATCTATCACGAGGGCAAGGTCCGCCAAGAATGGTGGTCGCGGGAGCGGTTCATCAATGCCTGGCAAGCCCAGGAAGCCCGGATCAAGAACTGGGAGCAGGAGCGGCGGTCCCAGCCCCCTCGGCTCCCCTGACTCGACCAGAGCCACGGTCCGGAATAAGCCAACTCGTACAGTGTAGCCGGAATCGTAAGGCAATTCGGCGGTGGCCTCCGCCGTCCGATCGGACCGGGACGCTCCCCGAACACGGGGGGCGGATGATCAACCACCGCCGTGTAACGGGGCCATCGGTCAGACCCCCCCCCGGCGGAGGGCAAATCTCAGCTCGGGCGACCATCAGCGATGAAGATCAACATTGCTTCGGGCTTCGCCCGGCCCCCGGCGCGAAGTCTGAGGGGACCGGCGGACGGAGTTACCGGCCGTCACCGAACCAACACCGGGTCGCCGGGCGGGTTACCGGTCGGGGAAAGCCAGTTCCGCCAAGTGGCAGGTGGAGTCCGCGAGGGTCGCGGCGGCGCGGTGGACCAAAATTCGACGGATTTGCGACAGAATTCGACATGAGGTCTGGACGCGGGCAAACGCGGAGATATAATTGAGCGAACTGAGTTAAGTTGACTCAGGACTGAGAATAACCGATCCATCCGCTGGATCGCTGAACGAGCTTCCACTCGCTGCGGCACCCTTGACCGCGCCAATACTTACAGGGTGCCGCACGCCTTTTTTACAGGCTGCGGTCTCCGCGTTTTCGCCTGTGAATAGTTGAACATCTCCAAGGAATTCACAGCCGACGGATTTCTGTCGTGCTGGGGGACACCGGCCCGATTGATCGGCGCGCGAATCAGGCCGCCATGCTGCGGAGGAATGCCTCATTGTTGGCATGCTTGCTGAGGGCGTCGATCAGCGTGAGCATGGCCTTGTCGTTGGGCATGCCGGCGATCTGACGGCGGATGCGGGCGATCTTGGCCACGGCCTCGTGGCCCAGCAGCAGTTCCTCCTTGCGGGTGCCGGACTGCCTGAGTTCCATCGCGGGCCAGATGCGCAGGTTGGCCATCTCGCGGTTGAGCATGATCTCCATGTTGCCGGTGCCCTTGAACTCGTTGAAGATGAGTTCGTCCATTCGGCTGCCGGTTTCGATCAGCGAGCTGGCGAGGATGGTGAGCGAGCCGCCGTTCTCGATGTTGCGGGCGGCGCCGAAGATGGCCTTGGGCTCGGTCAGGGCGTTGATGTCGACGCCGCCGCTCATGATCCGGCCGCTGGAGCGGATGTTGGCGTTGAACGCCCGGCCCAGGCGGGTCAGCGAGTCGAGCAGAATCAGCACGTGCTGGCCGGTCTCGACCCTGCGCTTGGCCTTGGCGATCATCAGCCGGGCGATGCGCAGGTGGCTGGCGACGTTCTCGTCGTTGCTGGAGGCGACAACCTCGCCGTGGACCGTGCGGCGCATCTCGGTGACTTCCTCGGGCCGCTCGTCGATCAGCAGGACCATCATGTACAGGTCCGGATGGTTAGCGGCGATGCCGGCGGACATCTGCTGAAGGAGGATGGTCTTGCCGGTGCGGGGCGGGGCGGCGATCAGGCCGCGCTGGCCCCGTCCGATGGGCGTCATCAGGTCGACGACTCGCATGGTCATGGGGCCGCCGGGCGTCTCGAAGCGGATGCGCTCCTTGGGATCGACGACGGTCAGGTCGTTGAACCGCGGCAGGCCGAGGCGATGATCGGCGGGCAGGCCGTCGATGGTCTGGATCTCGGTGAGGCGGAACTGGCCCTCGGCGGGCCCGCGGCGGGCGTTGCCCCGGGCCGTGGGACCGGCGATCTCCTCGCCGCCGATGAGCCCGAAGCGCCGGATGAAATCGGCGGGCACATAGGGATCGATCGGGTGAATGGCGTAGTTCCGCCGGGCCGAGCGCAGAAAGCCGTAGCCCTTCTCGTGCAGTTCGAGCGTACCTTCATCTATCGTTTCAGACATCGCACATCCTGGTGATACGGAATCCCTGATCTGAAAGCACCGGCAGCGCCGGGAGCGGCGCGACGGCAGGCACCACAGACAGGCTGATCCGGGAAGCGCCATGATCCTACCCCACTCCCCCGTCGGGGTCAACCCGGGGCGGCAAGC
>JACQVT010000368.1 GCA_016209665.1 Planctomycetota bacterium
GGCCAACATCAATGCGTCTTCGGGAGAAGCGGCGGCCACGTCGAACGTAGCGGTGAACATCTGCCACTCCGGTCCGACCGCGAAGCTGGTTCGTCCGAGCGGATGCGTTCGGACCCGCAGCGACGTGGTCACGTTCGTCTGGCGGTTGGCCCGGGCAAAGAACTTCAGATACCAGATGATGCGCTCGCGAAACGCCGGTCCGCCGGTGGTCCCTTCGGTCTGAGCACTCTCTTCGAGCCTGAGCCTCAGAGCCGAAGGCAGGGTCGAAGACAGATCGAGCGGCCCGAACCCCAACCGGCCGGCGCCTTCACCGATCCGTAGGCGCAGCGACCGCTCAGCGACCACGGCCTCGTTGTCCATCTCGAACGGCAGGACCGAGGCGGTCTCGTCGCCGTTGGGCCACTGCCGGATGGTACTGGCGTAGAAGATGCGGCGATGCGTCTCGAAATCGCCGCCCGCGATCAGGTTCACGCGGGCACCGGCGGGCTGCGTCGTGCTCGGACCCGCCGTTTCTCCGGAGGCGACCGGGCGGTCATGTGCGGTCATTTCGAGATCGCCCAGCACGATGCCGGCGCCGGGCTCCATGAGCCGGACGCGGAGCAGGGCGGAGGCCACTTGCGGTCCGAACCGCAGCCACCACTGGAGGGTCTCCCAACCGGGCGTGAGGTCCGCCGCGATGGGCAGGAAGACCTCGTGCCGGCGGCCGTCGCCATCCACCACGTCGACCGACAAACGAACGCCGCGAAGCGCCTCCAGCCGGCGGGCGGAAGGACACGCCAGATCGAGCCTTAGCCGGACGCTACGGCCGCGCAACAGCACGGCCTCCAGATCCCGTTGCAGGCCGCATTCGCCGGGCGCCGTCGGCGGGGCCGTGACCTCGAGGCCCGGCCGCATCTCGATCCGCACCGGCCTGGACGCCGGCGCGCCGACGGTCCGCCACCCCTGCCGGCCGAAGGCGTCGGCTTGATCGAATCGGTCGTGCCACAAGCCGACCTCGCCCCGACCGGTCGGCAGGTGGCGCCGGCGCGTCGCTTCGTTCATCCGGCCGGTGTCCGGTTGCCAAAGGCCCACACGTTGGCGGGCCGCCTCGCGGCCGACATCAATGAGGAGGCTGTCCGCCGCCGGCCCCCGCGTCGCCGATGGCGGTTCGCCGGGGCAGCCGATCAAGGCCATCGTCAGGCCGGCCAGAAGCCGCAGCCCGCGCGACCGGTGCCGACCAAAGGGTGTCAAATATGAGTCATTTTCCGGCAATGATCAGCTTCCTGAGTTTGAACAGTTCGACGAACGCCCGCAGGATGACCCTGGGGTTCGCGCCGGTGGGCGTGCCGGCGGCGCGAGCCCGGTGGTGAACGCCGACCTGCCCGATGCGGTATCCCTTCCGGGTGGCCCGAGCCAGGAGTTCGGCGGAAATCATCGCCCCCTGACTGTGCAGGGGAATCTCGTCGAACAATCGGCGGGGCAGCAGCTTGAACGCGCAGTCGATATCCTTGAACCTCATACCGAACACGCAATTGCACAGCGTCGTCCAGCACCAGGCATTGAGCTTGCGCATCAGGGAGTCCTGCCGGTCCAGGCGGTAGCCGACGACGCCGTCGTGGCGGTCCGTCAACTCGACGAGCAGACCGATCTCCCGGATGTCGAACTGGCCGTCGCCATCGGTGAAGAACACCCACGGTTTGCGGGCCTCGAGGAACCCGCGCTGCAGGGCCCCGCCATAGCCGCGGTTCGGCTGGTTGTGGACCGCCCGGACGCGGTCGTGCTCGGCGGCGAGGCGGTCGGCGATCTGGCCGGTGCGGTCGCGGCTGCCGTCGTCGACGATGATGATCTCGTAATCCGAGAACAACGACTCGCAGGTTTCCAGGGCGTCCCGCACGGTGGCCTCGACGTTGGCCTCCTCGTTGTAGCACGGGAAGAACAGGGAGATCGGGATATCGCGCATCGGGTACTCGATCGCTCGCGAAACCGGGCGTCGCGGCCCACCGGCAAACCGGGATTATTAGCGGAGCGGGCCGTTCTGGGAAGCCCCGGCGGGCGAGCCGCCGGCCAGCGGGCCAGGGTCCGGCGATTCTTTCGGGCGTCGCTCCTTCCTCGAAGGTCAGGGCGACGGGGATGGCCGCGGACTGACGCGCCGGCGAGAAGGGACGTCGGCGTTACCCCCGCGGCCGGTGACCGCTCGGTGGACCTTGACGTGGGAATAGGTTTCGCCGAGGGCGAAAAGGGGTTCAAGAATGGGTTCGATTTTGGGCGGCCGGGGTGGTTGGCCGGCGGGGCGTGAATTCGTATTCCCTTGCCGATGATGGAGTTGCGGTGCGAGGTGGGCGGGCAGAAATGGCTTTGTTCCTACGAATAACATTTTCGCGGCAGCGGCCGGCCTGCCCGAGGGGTATCGACGTGGATCCCTCCTATGGCGGTAGCCAGCGCTATCGGGATGAGAAAGAACGAACAGGCTGGCGTAGATGTAACATCCCCGGCGCCCCGGCGGGGAAGGGGGGACGGGGGAGGAGCGAGGGGAGAAGGGAGAATGGAGAATTGAGAGTTGAGAGTGGAGACAGCGGGAGCGAGGGGAGACCGGGCTGTGTAGACAGAGCGGGAAAGTGGGAAGGGGTGAAGGCGAGAGCGGACGGGGGATCCGGGGCCGGGAAACGAGCAACGTAGGGAGTGAGCGATAAGAGCAGGGAGCTGGCCAAAGCGAGGTCGATGACTGGGAACCGTGGGCGATCAGTGACGTGTTTCGATTGGCTCGGCGAACTCTGGCCGCGTTCCCATTCCGAAGTCCGTAAAATTGAGCTGCGTCCCCTTATCCGCGCCCTACCTGACCAGCAGAACAACGCGAGCCGACTACTGCGGAGTCACCCGACGGCAAGACCCCATCACGGATAGAGCAGATCGGTCGCCGTGATGAAGCACTGGTACTGCTCTTGCGTTATTTCCCCACGTTGGTACGAGGCGACTAGGTTCGCCGCCGCCTCAGCCATAGGGACACTGTCACGATGGTCCAGGCCATCCTTCCAAACCAGCGACCATTCCGCGTCCGACAGGAAGGAACACTCCACCGGCTTGGTTGGGAGGCTGACAGAAGGTTCGTTGAACGGATTCGTCAGAACCCCGCTGTACACAAGCTCAAACGATATTACGTCCGGCCACTGCGAGGAGGGGGAGGTTGCCGCGGCTATTATCTCGTCGAAGTCGAGCCTACCGGATGGTCGCAGCCGGAAAGTGAACGAGAAAGCCCCTACCGCCGGCCTGCCGGGCTGCGAATGGATGTCAATGTTGACTGTACCGCCCACGGTGACGGAGTCGGAAACGTAGACGACGGACGTGATTGTTTTACTGGCCGTAAGATCGCCCAGCGTGATAACCCCGCCGTAACCCGCAGCCACAGGTGTCCCATCAACAGGGGATAGCTCTTGTCCCCGGTCATTGAAAATCGCTGTCGTCGTAAATGTTGTGGATTGGCTCACGACGCTTCCGTTCTCGCGCAGGGTGACGGTCAGAGTCACATCGCCAGCGTAAGTCCCCGCGGGGATGTCCGAGCCTGCGGTGGGCGGCGTCGGCACCAACTGTGCATTGTCGCCGGCGTCAGGTATCGGCAGGTTGGCTTCCGGGGCGGGACCGCAACTCCCACCCGTCGTGAGACCCACGAGGACGACCACGAATGCGATACTGGCCTTGGACATGTCGTGTTTCCCCTTTCTCTTGAAGAGCCGACCGTGCAAGTTTACTGCCCCCTGCCGTGCTGTGTGCCGACCCGCCGGTACGCGAAATGAATACGGTGCGGCCGACGGGCACCAAGTGCTAGTTATACTCTGTCGATACATACGGTGCAACCCCCAGAATCGCCGGGCATGGCGGCGAAGGACCCTTTACTGAGGCATCTGGGCGGCTACCTGCGGACCGTGCGGGAGAAGAAGGGCTGGTCGCAGGAAGCACTGGCGTTCCAGTGTGGCTTACATCGGACCTACATCGGGGCCGTCGAACGGGGCGAGTACAACGTAACCATCCTAACGCTGCGGACCATCACCGACGCCCTGGGAATCAC
>JACQVT010000369.1 GCA_016209665.1 Planctomycetota bacterium
GCCCGGAGCGCCAGCGACGGATAGACACGACCCACTCGCTTTCGCTCCGGGCTCTGAAATACCCCGCCTGATTCTGTCACGCACCTGGGGAGTCGTCGAGGGTGCCGTTTATCGGCCCGCGCCGACACTTCGCGGAGCGAAGCCGCGACTGGGATGGGGCGATCCCGATTCAGCGAGGGGACGAGTTGTTTACCGCAGCGGTGGACTGCCGGACGATCAGTTCGGTCGGCAGCATCTCGACCAGCCGCGACATCTTCTCGCCGTTGATGAGCCGCGTGGTGCAGGTATACGCCCGCTTCCCCATTTCCTTGAGCGGCTGCCGCACGGTCGTCAGCGGCGGATCGAGCAGGCTGGCCGACTTGGGATCGTCGAACCCGACGAGCGACACGTCGGACGGAATCCCCAGGCCCATCTCCCGCAGCAGGGCCATCACGTCGAGGGCCAGGTAGAAGCCGCAGGCCACCACCGCGGTCGGACGGTTGGGTTCCTTGAGGATCTGCCGCAGCCGCTGGAGGACGGCGCCGGCGGACCGGGCGGCGTCGGCGTTGAACACGTACTCCGGCCGGACGCTCATGCCGTTGGCCTGCATCGCCGCCATGTACCCCTCGAACCGGTGCAGGCAGTTCGTGGCCGCGAGCGGTCCGTTGACGATGGCGATGCGGCGGTGGCCCAACGCGATCAAATGCTGGACCGCCTCCCGCATGCCCTCGAAGTTCTGCGAGTCCACGCAGAACAGCCGCGTGTTGTTCATGGAACCCCCGAGCACGACGATGACCCGGTTCTCGGCCTCCTCCTCGAGGTGGGGAAACATGTCCTGGTAGGGATGGAAGCACAGCAGGGCGTCGGCATCGATCGTGCCCAGGCCGTCCGGCATCATGCGCTTCTGGATGACGACTTCGCCGACGGGTTGCGAGCAGTCCGCGGCCTCGTGGATGCCGGCCATCACGGCGCCGTGATAGAAGTCGTCCAGTTCCACCGACGGCTGCATGACCACCGCGATGCGGAACTGCGGCTTGGCCGCGACGGAGGCCTCGAAGTCGCCCCGGACGAACGTGCCTCGGCCGCGCTCGCGCCGCAGCCAGCCCTCCTGAACCAGACATTGGATGGCCTTGTGGGCGGTGATCAGGCTGACGTTGATGGCCGCGCCGATCTCGCTCGTGTTGGGGAGCTTTACCCCGGGCCGGAAGTTTCCGTTGCGGATCGCCTCGGCCAGGATCGTCTTGGCCTGGATGTACCTCGGCACCGGGGAACTGGCATCGATTCTCGGCAGTTCTAGCATTGCCATATTCGCATTTTATATAATTGCGGTTTTGATTTCCAGTCCTTTTTCGAGTGTGATATCACGCCCGCCCGATGACTCCTCGGGGAGCCGATACTCGTCGGCTCGACGCCCATAATAAGGGACCTACCACCCGAAATTCAACAACCGCTTGTATTGCCCGAGGTTGACTTCAACGCCGGCGACCGGCCGGTCGACGAGGCCATGCGCATTTTGATGTCGCAATTTCAAGGAAGCCGATCGGTGGGCGGGCATCTTACCCGCCTTCATCCATGTGAGTGTGGAGTTGTTCCTCAGCCGGGCGGGGCCATCCGAGGGCGGGGACTTGGGATTTCGGCCGGGTGACGGTCGCGCGGGGGATCGGTAGAATCCGCACGCATGGGTGGACGGCGGTTCGACGGCCGGCGCGTGATGGTTGTGGGGCTTGGGCGGTTCGGCGGGCAGATTGCCGCCGCCCGCTGGCTGGTGGGCCAGGGGGCTCGGGTGACGGTGACGGACCTGGCGCCGGCCGACAAGCTCCGCGGGAGCCTCGACCAACTGGCCGACCTGCCCATCGACTATCGGCTCGGGGGGCACGATGAGCGGGACTTGGCGGGGTGTGATCTGCTGGTGGTCAGCCCGGCTGTCCCCAAGCCCAAGTCGGCCTTCATCCAAGCCGCACTGACCCGCGGCATTCCCCTCAGCGCCGAGATGAACCTCTTCGTCGAGCGATGCCCCGCCGGGCGGATCGTCGGTGTGACCGGCTCGGCCGGCAAGAGCACCACCACGGCCATGATCGGCGCGATCTTCGCGGCCGCCCAGACCGCCGGCGCGGTCCGACAGACGTGGGTCGGAGGCAACATCGGGCGTTCACTACTGGGCGATCTGGACCGGATGACGCCGGACGACCTGGTGGTGCTGGAACTGTCCAGCTTCCAGCTTGAGGACCTGGGGCCGCTGCGCTGGAGCCCGTCGGTGGCGGTCATCACCAACATCCAGCCGAACCACCTCGATCGGCACGGCACACTGGCCGCCTACGCGGAGGCCAAGATGAACATCGTGCGGTACCAGCGGCCGGAGGGCGTGGTCATCATCCATGCCGGCGATGACGAGGTCCGCCGGTGGGTAACCGATGCGGGGGCGGGGCCGCGAGTGCGGGAATGCGTGCCGGACCCGCGTTGGGCCTGCCTGCTGAAGGTGCCTGGCGCGCACAACCGGCTCAACGCGGCGGCGGCGGCGGCGGCGGCCCGGGCCGTCGGACTGAGTGACGAACATATTGCCGCGGGCTTGTCGGCGTTCAGCGGCCTGGAGCACCGGCTGGAGTTCGTGGCCGAGATCGACGGCGTCCGCTACTACAACGACTCGAAGTCCACCACGCCGGAGTCCACCTGCGTCGCGGTCGAGGCCTTCGCGGGTGAGCCGGTGATCGTGCTGGTCGGCGGCAAGCCCAAGGGGGCGTCCTTCGCCGAGATGGGCCGCTTCCTCGCCCGCCGCTGCCGGGCGACGATCTGCTACGGCGAGGCGGGACCGAGCATCCATCAGGAAGTGAAAGGGACCAACGACGGCCCGCCAGTGCCATCGGCCCACCGCGTGGACACGTTCGCCGAGGCGGTGCGGCAAGCCCGCGAACTGGCCCGCCCGGGCGA
>JACQVT010000370.1 GCA_016209665.1 Planctomycetota bacterium
GTCCCTGCGGACCAGCCGGATCATCCCGCTGATGCGCAAGCTGCAAGCGGTCTCGCGCAAGATGCGGGACCTGGAGAAGCGCATCGCCGCCCAGCAGAAGCGGCAGACGCTCCAGAGTGAGGACCTGGCGGCGATGGTGGATGAACTCGCCGGCCTGGAGTCGCTGGTCCTGGAGTCGACGGACCAGCTCACCGAGCGCCTGACGCGGATGCGGCACGTGTTCAACGAGTACGAGGACGCGAAGCGCCGGCTGTCGGGCGGGAACCTGCGGCTGGTGGTGTCGATCGCCAAGAAGTACCGCAACCGCGGACTGAGCTTCCTGGACATCATCCAGGAGGGCAACACCGGCCTGATGCGGGCGGTGGACAAGTACGAGTACCGCCGCGGCTACAAGTTCAGCACCTACGCGACGTGGTGGATCCGCCAGGCGATTACGCGGGCGATCGCCGATCACGCCCGGACGATCCGCATCCCGGTGCACATGATCGAGACGATGAGCCGGCTGCGCAACATCTCCAAGCAGTTGCTGCAGGACCTGGGCCGCGAGCCGACGATCGAGGAGATCGCCCGCAACGCGAAGATGCCGGTGAGCGAGGCCCGGCGGGTGCTCAAGATCAGCCGCCATCCGATCTCGCTCGACCGCCCGGTGGGCGAGAGCGAGGACTCGTACTTCGGCGACTTCATCGAGGACGACTCGGCCGAGTCGCCGGTGGCGTCGGCCGGCAACGAGATGCTCAAGGACCGCATCGAGGAGGTCCTCAAGACGTTGACCTACCGCGAGCGGGAAATCCTCAAGCTCCGCTACGGCATCGGGGACGGCTACACCTACACCCTCGAGGAGGTCGGAAAGATCTTCAAGGTGACCCGCGAGCGCGTCCGCCAGGTCGAGGCCAAGGCGATCCGCAAGCTCCAGCACCCGGTGCGGGCCCGCAAGCTCGAGGGCTTCCTGGAGAGCAGCCGAATGGTCGAAGCGTGAGCGGCGACCGCTCGGCGCGTTGGACAGCGAGCGGCGGGGTTCATCTCCGCCGGTTGATCGAGACGAGGGCGCACCGATGACCTATCGCGGGCGAGTGCAAAACGGCGTGATCGTCCTCGAGCCCCCGGCGAAGTTGCCGGAAGGCGCGGAGGTGGACGTGGCGCCTGTCGAGGCGCCGGACGACGAGCCCACCTGGTACGAGGTGTTTAAGGACATCATCGGCAAGGCGGAGGGGTTCCCGCCGGACTTCTCGCGGAACCACGACCATTACCTCTACGGAACGCCTAAAGAGTGACCGTCTACCCCGGTTCGATCTGGAAGGTCGCCGTCACGACGGCCTGGGCGTCCTTCTCGATCGTGTCAGTGTCGTAGATGCCTTCCTGAGAAATGACCGACTCGTTCGCGTCGGCTGGTCATCCTGACCACCATGCCGAGTTCGATGTGCCTGCTGCCTTACGACCACGCCCCCGCAGTCACGCTGCGAAACGGGTCGATACGGGATGATACCGACGGCAATCGAGGAATCAACCGCCGCCCGTCAGGGCAGGGGTGCGGCAACGGCTTGTGGCCCAGTCGCCCTCGACTGTGCACTCTGACCCCCGGTGAACCCAGCCGGGGGCGGCTGGGCCACATGGTCGCCACAATCTCCTGCCACACCCTCAGGACCGTTTGCTGGCCATCCGGGGGGACCTTAGAATCGCGCGTATGCGGGTCATGCGGGAGATTCGGTTCAGCCTGGGGCCGGACGGCTTGCGCACGGACGGCGGCGTGGTGACGAACTCCTACGCGGGCTGGCCGACGGCGGCGGGCGTGGGGCCGTACCTCGTCTTACAGGCGGTGCTGGCGGGCGAGCCGGACCCGCGGACCGGCTACCTGGTGAACATCACGACCGTGGATCGACTCGTCCGCGAGCACGGCATCCCGCCCCTGCATCGCTTGTACGAGGCCGGTGGGTGCAGCGGCGAGCGGGCGATCGCGGCGGTGGCCGACGGCCTGCGGGAGCGGGCTCCGGCCGGCACGCGCTGGGTCGGCTGGCGATTGAAGCTCACGCCGTTTCTCACCTACGGGATCGACCTGGGAGCATCTGACATGCTGAGCGTCACGCAAACGTTCGAGTTCGCGGCCGCCCACCGTCTGCACTGTGCCACCATGACCGACGAGGAGAACCGGGCGTACTTCGGCAAGTGCAACAACCCCAACGGCCACGGGCACAACTACGTTCTGGAGGTCACCGTCGCCGGAGCCGGCGACGCCCCGTCACCCTGCGTGCTGCCGGCCGCGCGGTTCGAGCAGATCGTCAAGCAGCGCGTGCTCGACCGGTTCGACCACAAGCATCTCAACCAGGACTGCCCGGAGTTTCGCGAGCTGAACCCGTCGGTCGAGAATATCGCCCGCACCATCTGGGGCCTGCTCGACGGTCAATTCGCCCCCGCCCGCCTCGCTCGGGTGCGGGTCTGGGAGACGGCCAAGACGTACGCGGAGTATTCAGGGCCGGGGGTCGGGGCGTAAGGCGATCCCCCGGTCGTCGCACCATCATGAAGAGGACCGGCTGGAAGCCGGTCCCACACGGGTTCTGCGGCATAGCCGCTATCTGATCCGGCGGATGATGGTGTGCACGACGCCCTGGATGACCAGTTCCGACAAGGGGACGAGGTCGGGGTAGCTGGGGTTCTCGGACGCCAGGTACGGCTGGCCCTGCTGCACGACGAACCGCTTGAGCGCCGACTCGCCATCGATCAGGGCGACGACGACGGCGCCGGGCTTGGCCTCGGGCGTGAACTCGCCGACGACCACGTCGCCGTCGCAGATGCCGGCGTCGATCATCGACTGGCCCTGCACCCGCAGGGCGAAACTGCGGCGGTTGGCCCGCAGCACGGCCGCCGGATCGAGCGTCACGCAGCCATCGCCCAGGTCGTCGGGTCGGCCGGCGGGGATGGCGGGCAGTTCGTCTGAGCCGCGATCTACGCCGTCGGCAGGACGCGAATCTCCCTGGTCAACCTTAGCCGAGGCCTGATTGTTGACCTGGACAGCACACACGGACACAATATACCCTAACAAAAGCCAAATTTCAAGCTGTAAACGGAGGGAAATGCGGCTAGAATGCGCAACGTCAGGCGCCTGGCAGTTTTGCGTAATTGTGCATCCTAAAACCCTGAAGATCGACCGGCTGGAAGTCGGGGATTCGCCGTGGGGAACCGGTCCCACATGGGTTTTAGGATGCACTCTGGTCAGAATCGGGGCGTCGCATGCCGGATGAACAACTGACGTTCGGGTTTGCCGAGCCGCCATCTGGGGCTGGGTCGCCGTCTGGGGCCGGTTCGCCAGGCGGGGCGCCGGGGCGGTTGACGCGGGCGCAGCGGTTGAGCGACCGGCTCGGTGCGCTGGCCCGGCGAGGCGTTTACATCGGCACGTCCAGTTGGAAGTACCCGGGCTGGCTGGGACAGGTGTACGACCCGGCGCGGTATGCCGCGCGGGGCCGGCTGAGCGAGCGCAAGTTCCGCGACGAGTGCCTCACCGAGTACGCGACGACGTTCCCGACGGTTTGCGGCGATTTCGCGTTCTATCAGTTTCCCAGCGAGGCCATGTGGCGGCGGATCTTCGAGCAGGTGCCGGCCGGCTTTCGGTTCGCGATGAAGGTCCCCGAGGACGTGACCATGGAGCGGTTCCCGAATCTGCCGCGGTACGGGAAACGGGCGGGCGAGATGAACGCGAGCTTCATGGACGCCGAACTGGTGAAGGCCCGGCTGTTGGACCGGCTGCGGCCATACCGCGATCGCCTGGGCCCGCTCATCTTCGAGTTCAGCACCATTCACGACCGCGAACTGGGCAAGCCTGCGGCATTCGCTGAGGCCCTGGACCACATGCTGTCGCGGCTGCCGTGCGACGAGTTCGCCTGGGCGGTTGAGGTTCGCAATCCCGAGTTTCTGAACGGCGGCGGCGCGTATCTGGAGGTGCTGCGGAACCACGGCGTGGCCCACGTGCTCAACAGTTGGACGCGGATGCCGGCGGTGGCCGAGCAGATGCGCGTGCCGAACGTGTTCACGGCGCCGCACGTGGTCAGCCGCTGGCTGCTGCGGCCGGGCCGGAGCTACCAGCAGGCAGTCGAGGCGTTCACGCCCTACGAGTCGATCAAGGACCCGTACCCCGAGGGCCGGCAGGCCCTGCGCGATCTGATCGAGCAATTCGTGCCCGACCAGCGGATGTTCTATGCGTTCGTGAACAACCGGTTCGAGGGCAGCGCCGTCGAGACGATCGAGAACGTGGTGGAGGAAGTGAGAGGTGAGAGGTGAGAAGTGAGAAGTGAGAAAGCGGGTGGTCGATCTTGCACGGCTGGAGGACGTAATGCATGATGAGGGGCGTTGTCGGGTGGCAAACCGGCACGTTCGGCCTGATAACGCATCCGGCAGTCAGACCCGAGGATCGGTTGATGCGGCACCATTGCGGACGATGGGCGTTGGTCGGGATCGTTGCCGGACTCCTGATGGCCGCCCGGGCAACCGCCCAGAATCCCAAGGTTGACATCGTCGGCGGCGCGGACGAGAGCGGCCACAACTACCAGTGGCAGGTCACGAACAGGTATTCGTCCCGCATCGTCCGCGTCGAGTTTCCCCAGTTCGGGGCGAACATGTTTACGACGCCCGACACCTGGCGCCAGGGCACCCAGCAGGAGATGAGCCTGGTGAGCGAGAACTGGAACGGCAAAGCGGGCGTCTGCTGGGCCGAGCCCGCCGGTGAGTACCCCGGATTGCCCGCCGGCCAGACGGCGGTGTTCAAGATGCAGATTTACAGCCGGGGGGCGCTTCGGGGCACGGGCACGGCCCGCGTGAAGTTCGCCGATGGCACGATGGCCGAGATCCCCAACGTCGAGCTGCCGCAGCAGGGTGTCGGCATGGGCCGGGATGCCGCCCTGATCGGCACGGGGATCATCTTCGCCGGATTCATCATCATCCACGAGTATCGCCGTCGGCGCCGGGGCGCCACGCCGGCCCCGGTGGACGAAGACTAAGTTACGCCACCCGCGTGCCGTAGGTCGCCACGAAACGCCGTCGCTTTGGGGGGCGGGCATCCCTGCCCGCCTTCTTCGCTTGGCCCGGCCGAGCCTCTTACAGCCGCAGACCCCTCGCCCCGGCCGCTTCGATCAGGCAGCGGGCCATAATCTCGTAGCCCGCGTAGTGCGGGTGCAGCCCGTCGCGGGCGAGATTCCCGTCAAGGACCCCCGTCGAATCGATCAGCCGCGACCAGCAGTCCACGTAGACGCATGCCCTGGCCACGCAGGCCGCCTTGAGCTTCCCATTGATGCGGGGCAACACGCGGGCCTTGCCCTCGTGGTTCTTGGTGTCGTCATTCGTGGGCAGAATCGAGCAGACGAGCACGTTGATGCCGGCCTTGCGGGCCGCGTCCATCATCGTCTCGATCGCTTCGGTGACCGTGCTGACGATCTCCTCTTCGCTCTTGCTGGCGAGCATGCGGGCCACATCGTTCGTGCCGGCCAAGATGACGGCGTTCCGCGGCCGCAACTGGATGACGTCGGCATCGAACCGCCGGACCATGTCGGTCGAGATGTCGCCGCCGATGCCGCGGTTCAGGATGATGCCGTCCGCCGGGGCGAAATAGGCGCTCAGTTCCCACAGCTCGGTGATCGAATCACCCAGAAAGACCGTGCCGACGGCCACGTCCTGCCGGATGACCTCCTCGTTCCAGAAATCGAACCGGCCCCGCAGCCGGTCGGCCGGGGCGTTGTTCCCGAACAGGCCCGGCTTGACCAACTGGCGCTTCTGCTCGTCGGTCCGGCCGGCGCTCTTGGGCCCGGACATACCGGTGCAGCCCGCGAGGGCTGTCAGGCCCATCAGCACTGCCGTCATCAGCCATGTCGCTCGCATGTGTTTTCGCATCGTCGCCTCCCGTCTGCGAAATACCCAGTGATTCGTTCCCGTGCCAACGTGCGGGCCGATTGTAACGCCCAGCCCGAATGCGGACCAGACGCCCGCCAGGTGGCCCGATGGGAGCGTCTGCTATATGATCCCGTCCGATGCGTATCGAGCACCACCAGGTCCACCACGTTCGGCCCCGCCACCTGCTGGTCAGGATCGTGACCGACGGCGGCCTCGTCGGCTGGGGCGAGGCGACGCTCGAGGGCCACACGCTCGCGGTGGCCGGCGCGATCGGGCAGCTCATGCGGATGATCGCCGGCGAGGACCCGCGGCGGATCGAGCACCTGTGGCAGCGGATGTACCGCGGCAGTTTCTACCGCGGCGGGCCAGTGCTCGGCAGCGCGATCTCGGGGATCGAGCAGGCCCTGTGGGACATCCTCGGCAAGTCGCTGAACGCACCGGTGCACGCCCTGCTCGGCGGAGCCGTCCGCGACCGCATCCGCATGTACGCCCAGATCGATGCCAGCACGCCCGAGCGAGCGGTCGAGGACTACCGCCGCAAGCGAGCCACCGGCATCACCGCGTTCAAGCTCGTTCCGTGGGACGCGGTCAAACCCGTCGACTCGCCGGCGGTCGTCCAGCGGGTCGTGGACACGATGGAGGCCCTGCGGACCGAGGCCGGTGACGGCGTCGATTTTGCCCTGGACGCCCACGGCCGACTGAGCCCGGCGATGTCGATCCGCGTGGCCGAAGCAATCGCCCCCTACCAGCCGATGTTCCTCGAGGAGCCCTGCCTGCCCGAGAACGTCGACGCGATGGTCACCGTCGCCCGCTCGACGACGGTGCCCATCGCCACCGGCGAACGGCTGATCACTCGCTGGGCGTTCCGGGAGGTCATCGAGAAGCAGGCGGCGGCGATCCTTCAGCCCGATCCGTCGCACGTCGGCGGCATCCTCGAGACCCGCAAGATCGCAGCCATGGCCGAGACGTACTACATGGCGGTCGCCCCGCACTGCCCGCTCAGCGGTGTCGCCCTGGCGGCGTGCTTGGCGGTCGACGCCTGTCTCCCGAACTTCTTGATCCAGGAGCATGTGACGCTGGGCGAAGATCTACTGGCCGAGCCCTTCGTCATCGAGGGTGGCCATGTGGCCGTGTCGACCAAGCCGGGGCTCGGGATCGAGATCGACGAATCGAAGCTCGCCGCCCTCGCCTGCGACGGGCATTGGCAGACGCCCGAACTGCGGCACGATGACGGCGCCGTCGCCGACTGGTGACGACGACGCATTCCGCTAGAATAGCTTTTTTGGCGGCCCCGGGGTCCCCAACGGAACGTGTGGGACCGGCTTGAAAGCCGGTCAATTGGACCGGCAAGATGCCGGTCCCACACAAGGTTCGGTCAGACTCCCGTAGTCGGAAGCAACCGGGACTGAAAGCAACGACGGAGGCGAGCACCCATGACCCGCAAGGACCGCGTGCTGACCGCCCTCGCCCACCGGCAACCCGACCGCGTGCCCATCGACTTCGGCAGCACCGCGGTTACCGGCATGCACGTGCGGGCCGTCGCCGGCCTGCGGCGGCACTACGGCCTGGCGGACCGGCCGGTCAAAGTCATCGAGCCCTATCAGATGCTCGGCGAGATCGACGAGGAACTGGCCCGCATCATCGGCGTCGACGTCGCCGGCGTCTGTCCCCGCAACACGCTGTTCGGCTTTCCCAACGAGAACTGGCGGGAGTGGCAAACACCGTTCGGCCAGGTGGTGCTGGTGCCCGAAGGCTTCCGCACCACCGTCGACACCAACCGTGACGTCCTCATTTACCCGCAGGGCGACACCACCGCCCCACCGAGCGGCCGGATGCCCGCGGCCGGTTACTTCTTCGACACCATCGTTCGCCAGCCGCCGATCGACGAGGACAAGCTCGATCCGCGGGACAACCTCGAGGAGTTCGCGCCGATCTCCGACGCCGACGTGGCGTATCTCGCAGCCGAGACGCGCCGAGCGGCGGCGACCGGCCGGGCCGTGATGGCGACGTTCGGCGGGACCGCGTTCGGCGACATCGCCCTGGTGCCCGCGCCGTTCCTCAAGCGCCCCCGCGGCATCCGCGACATCGCGGAGTGGTATATGTCCACCGTCATCCGCCGCGACTACGTCCACGCGATCTTCGAGCGGCAGTGCGAGATCGCCCTGGACAACCTCGTCCGCATCCATGCCGCCGTCGGCGACCTCGTCGACGTGGTCTTCATCTGCGGGACGGACTTTGGCACGCAGACCTCGGCCTTCTGCTCAGTCGACACCCTGCGCGAGTTGTACACGCCCCACTACAAACGGATCAACGACTGGATCCACGGCCACACGAACTGGCGGACGTTCAAGCACTCCTGCGGCGCCGTCGAGGTGTTCCTCGATTCGTTCATCGAGTGCGGGTTCGATGTCCTCAACCCCGTCCAATGCTCGGCCACCGGCATGGAGCCCGACCACCTCAAGGCAACCTACGGCGATCGTCTCACGTTCTGGGGCGGCGGCGTCGACACCCAGCACGTCCTGCCCTTCCGCACGCCGGCCGAGGTCCGGGAACAGGTGCTGCGGCGATGCGAGATCTTCGCTCCCGGCGGCGGGTTCATCTTCGACGCCATCCACAACGTCCAGGCCAACGTACCCGTCGAGAACCTCGCCGCCTTGATCGACGCCGTTCACGAGTTCAACGGCGCCCGGTAGCCCGTTTTTCGCGCTCGCCGGCTGGTCCGCCGAAGCCCGGCCCCCTACGATTGTCCAGGGTACGGGTCATAATCACGATCACCTCAGCGAGCATGGAAGGACGATGAAAAACGCAAGGGCAGCTTCCCTGGGGTCCTGTCTGGCATTGGTGGGCACGGTCGCATTGGTCGGCTGGCGCCTGAGCGCCGGCGCGGCGGAGCAGGCATCGCCTCCCGCGCGGGTCGCGGCGATCCGGCACATCATGGCCGGCGTCAACCAGCCGCACTGCGCCGCGATCGCCGCCGCCCTCAAGGACGGCCCGAAGGACGACGCTGCCTGGGCCGACCTTGCCCTGCACGCCGCCCTGCTCAACGAGAGCGGCCACCTGCTGGTCGAGAACAGCCGCTGCCCCGACGCGACCTGGGCCAACGCCGCCGGCGCCCTGCAGCGCGGAGCGGCCGAACTGTTCGCCGCCGCCGGCCAGAAGGACCTCGAGGTCTCGCGGACGTCGTTCAAGGGTGTGACCGGTGCGTGCGGCACGTGCCACGCGGCCCACCGCAAGCCGGCCGCTCCGCCGGCCAGCGAACGGCCCGCCACCGTCTCGCAGCTTATGATCTCCCTGAACAAGCCCAACTGCGCTGCGCTCGGCCAGGCCCTCAAGGACCCCGGCCCGGCGGATGACGAAGCTTGGCAGACCGTCGCCCGCCACGCCGCCATCCTCAACGAGGCCGGCCACATCCTGACCCAGAACGACCGCTGCCCCGACAAGACCTGGGCCGACGCCTGCGCCGCCCTGCGGGCCAGCGCGGGTCGAGTCGTTCAGGCCGCCGGCCAGAAGA
>JACQVT010000366.1 GCA_016209665.1 Planctomycetota bacterium
ATCCGAACACTGGGGGTCACCGTACCGATGGGCTTTTCCGACATGCGATATCCGAGGCAGTTCGTCCCCACCGACGCCGACATGGGCGATTGGACGTACATCGAGCCGCTGTTCGAGCGGCTCGACGCCGAGCCGATCGATACGGCCGACGAGATCGCGGCCTGGCTGTCGCACCAGAGCGAGCTGTCGGCCTGCCTCAGCGAGGAACAGAACCACCGCTACGTTCAGATGACCTGCCAGACCGACGACGAGGAGCGCGAGAAGGCCTACCTGTACTTCATCGAGCAGATCGTCCCGAGGTGCAAGCCTCGCTGGCATCGTCTGAACGAGCGGTACGTCGCCGCCGCCGCCCGCCGGGAGTTGCCGGCGGCTCGCTACCACGTGCTCGACCGCAGCACGGTCGCCGCCGTCGAGCTGTTCCGCGAACTCAACATCCCCTTGCAGACCGAGGACGCCCGCCTCGACCAGCAGCACCAGAAGATCACGGCCGCCATGACCGTGGAGTACGACGGCAAGGAGCAGACGCTCCAGCAGATGGCCCGCTACCTCGAGCTGCCCGACCGGAGCGTCCGCGAGGAGGCCTGGCGGCTCACCGTGACCCGGCGGCTGGAGGATCGCCACGGCCTGGACGACATTTACGACCAGATGATCGCTATCCGCACGCGCATCGCCGTCAACACCGGCCTGGCGAGCTACCGCGACTACATGTGGAAGGCTTACGAGCGGTTCGACTATACGCCGGCGGACTGCCTGGCGTTCCACGACGCGGTCGAGCAACTGGTGGTGCCGGTCAAGCGCGACTTGCAGCGCCGGCGGGCCGCGCAGCTCGGCGTGGACCCGTTGCGGCCGTGGGACCTGGCGGTCGACCGGAAGAACCGCCCGCCGCTGCGCCCCTTCGAGGGCGGGGCCGAGTTGTGCCGGAAGTGCTCGGCCGTGTTCCACCGCCTCGACCCGCAGCTCGGCAGCCAGTTCGACGAGATGGTGGCGGCCGGCTGGCTTGACCTCGAGAGCCGCAAGGGCAAGGCCCCCGGCGGATACCAGACCAGCTACGACGAACAGCGCCGCCCGTTCATTTTCATGAACGCCGTCGGTCTGCACCGCGACGTCGAGACGCTCGTGCACGAGGGCGGCCACGCCTTCCACTCGATCGCCTGCCGCGACGAGCCGCTCGTACAGTATCGTCACAGCGGCATGGAGATGGCCGAGGTCGCCTCGATGGGCATGGAGCTGCTCGCCTACGACCACCTTGACGTGTTCTACCAGGGCGAAGACCTGGCCCGGTCCCGCCGCGAGCAGCTCGAGGGCATCATCGACGTGTTCCCCTGGATCGCCACCATCGACGCCTTCCAGCACTGGATCTACAGCAGGCCCAACCACACCCGCGAGGAGCGCACGGCATTCTGGCTGTCGCTCCAGGAGCGGTTCGGCGGCATCGAGGACTGGACCGGCCACGACGAGGCCCGGGCCGCGCTGTGGCAGCGCCAACTCCACCTGTTCAGCGTGCCGTTCTACTACATCGAGTACGGCATCGCCCAGATCGGGGCCCTGCAGTTGTGGCTCAACGCTCGTGCCGACCGGGCCGGGGCCCTCCGCCGGTACCGCGAGGCCCTGACCCTGGGCGGTTCACGGCCGCTGCCCGAACTGTGGGCCGCGGCCGGACTCAAGTTCGATTTCAGCCCCGCCACCCTGCGCCCGCTCATCGAGGCCGTTCGCGACGAACTCACCGGGCTTGCGTGAGCCACTCGGTTGCGGTTCCGCACCGGCGGAACGCCAACAAACGTCACACGCTGAGGATCTCGCGCATCTCGACCCGCCGGTTCTCGTACACCGCCTTGCGGACGAGCATCCCGGTCAGCGTCGCCAGGCGGCCGTTCCTGACGTTACTCAACGGTTCCGTGCCGGCGCGGACGCAGGCGTAGAACGACGCGATGGACTCGTGCGTCGTGTTGGGGAAGGTCTCGGTGAGCTTGACGACCTTGTCCTTGCCGTCGCGGGGGTAGAAGGTCGCGTCCGGCGGCCATTCGCCCAGCGAGAGGCCGCCCTTGGACCCGGTGAACCGTTCGGATATGCCCCCGAACTTCCAGCGGTCGTCGAACTGCGGGCACATCCAGTTGTGCTCGAAGTCCAGCAGCATCCCGTTGGGGAACTCCACGCTGGCGTAGTAGACGTCGGTGACGTCGCGATCGGGGTCGAGATGCTTGAACAGTCCGCGCTTGCCGATGCCGTAGGCCGCCGCCGGCATGTCGCCCGCCACCCAGCACATGACGTCCCAGGTGTGGCAGGCCTGCTCCAGCATCCAGTCGCCGCTGCGCTTGCGCCGGCCGAACCACACCTGCGTCCCGTCCTCCGGCAGACCCATCGGCTTGCTGCCGCTCAGCCGCCACGCCCCCAGGGCCTCGAACACGTCGCCCAGCATCCCGCCCTGGATCTTCTCGATGGCGTCCCGGTAGACCGTGCTCGCCCGCCGCTGGAAACCGATTTGTCCGCGGACCTCCGGGTTGCGCTCCTGGGCCTGGACGATGGCGTTCACCTCGTCCAGCTCGATGCACATGGGCTTTTCGCCGTAGAAATGCTTGCCCGCCGCGAACGCCTCCACGTGCATCCGGGCGTGCAGGTCGCACGGCACGGCGATGATCACCGCGTCGACATCGGTGCGGGCCAGCAGCTTGTCCTGCCAGTCGTTCTCGCCGCGATACACGTCGGGCGCCTCGGTCACGCCGAGTTCGTGCAGCTTCGCGGTGAAGGTGGCCACGTTCTTCTCGTCGGGGTCGGCCAGGGCGACGAGCCTCACAGAAAAGCCCACGGCAGGACTGCCGTGGGCTTTATTATAGTTTCCCGGAACGCCGCTGACCTCACATCACCTTGTATCCCAACTCCTTGATCTCCACCCGCCGCCGCTCGTCCACCGCCTTGCGGACCAGCAGGCCGGTATACGTGGCCAGCCGGGCCGTCTCCACGCTGCTGACCACCGGCGCATGGGTGCGGATCGAGTTGACGAACGCCTTGAGCGAGGCGACGTAGTGGTCCCCATCGTCGGGCTTGTACGTCTCGATCTCGCCCTTGTCCTCACGGGGCAGGACGATCCCTTCATTGAGCAGGATGCCGCCCTTCCTGCCCGCTACCCGCTCGAACACACCGTTGAACTTGTTGTGCGGATCCTTCTTCGGGCAGATCCAACTGTGCTGGAAGTCCACCATGAACCCGCCGGCAAACTCGATGTTCGCGAAGTAGAAGTCGGTCACGTCCCGCAGTGGGTCCAGGTCCTTGTAGACGTCGGGCCGGCCGAGGCCCATCGCCGCCACCGGGGCTTTGCCCGTCACCCAGCAGAAGACATCCCAGGTATGGCACGCCTGTTCGAGCATCCAGTCGCCGCTGTATTTCCGCCGGCCGAACCAAACCCGTCCCGGCCACGTCTTGGCCACTTCGTTGGCCATGCCCAGGGGCCCCCAACTGTTGTTCCACGCCCCGCGGCCCTCGATCAGGTCGCCGACCACGCCGTCGCGGATGCGCTTGATGCCCTCGGGGTACAGCTTCGTGCCGCGCCGCTGGAAGCCGATCTGGGCCTGGACTTCCGGGTTCTTCCGCTGCGCTTCCACCAGGGCGTCGGCCTCATTCGCCTCGATGCACAGCGGCTTTTCGCCGTAGAAGTGCTTGCCCGCCGCGAAACAGCCCAGGTAGATGGGGCCGTGCATGTAGCACGGCGTCGCGGTCAGGATCGCGTCGACGTCGTCGCGGGCCAGCAGCTTGTCCTTCCAGTCGTCGAAACCCGGGTAGACCTCGGGCGTCTCGCCGGTAACCTCCTTGACGATCTGCAGTGCCTGCTTGACGTTCTCCGGATCGGGATCGGCGATCGTCTTGACACTCAGCCGCGGGTTGAACTTCAACAGCCGGGGCAGGTCGTGGCGACCCTGCCCGCCGACGCCGATCAGGCCGAAGCGGATCACGTCGTTGGGACCGATGCTCCGGGGCCTGGGGCCGGCCGTCACCTTGAGTTTCGACCCCCACGGCCGGGCCGGGCTCATCGCCTCGGCCACCGTCGCCGTCGCGAGACCGGCCGCCGTCGCCAGCTTCGCGGATTGAGTCAGGAATTCACGACGCGAGTTCGCGCTGCCAGACATGGTTGCCTGCCTTTCTGTGAAATCGTCGCAGAGCCCAGGGAGTGCCATCCCCGGGCCTGATGGCATCCGGCGAATCAGGACAGCTTCAGCATCGCCCGGTATTCGCTCAGCCGCCGCTGCAAATCGTCGGGCGCGACCTTCTCGATCCGCCTCATGCTGAAGTCCTCGATGGTGAACGACGCGGTGATCGTCCCGCGGGCCAGGGCCTGCTTGAACGTATCCATCGTCAGCTCGCCGCAAGTGGCCAGGTGGCCCATCATGCCCCCGGCGAAGCTGTCGCCCGCGCCGGTGGGGTCGACGACTTGCGTGGTCGGGTAGGCCGGCAGCACCGCGACGCCGTCGCGGCTCACGAGCATGCTGCCGTGCTCGCCCTTCTTGATCACCGCGTACTGCGGGCCCATGCCGAGGATCATTCGTCCCGCCAGGACCAGGTTCGTCTCCTGCGTCAGCAGCCGGGCCTCGAAGTCGTTCATGATCACGCCGTGCACCACCTTGAACACGTCCATCAGCGGTCTGTGCTGGGTGTTGATCCACAGATCGCGCGTGTCGGCCATGATGAACCGCGGTGACTTGAGCTGCGAGATCAGGTCCTTCTGCAGGGCCGGGTGCGTGGCGGCCAGGAAAACGTACTGGCTGTCGGCGAACTGCGGCGGAATCCTCGGGCCCGCCTCCGCCAGCACGTTCAGCTCGATCGCCGTCGTCTGGGCGTCGGCGTTCTCGCCCGCGTATGACCCCGACCAGCGGAACGTCTTGCTGCCCTTGCGGATCTCCAGGCCCGCCAGGTCGATCTTCTGCCGGCCGAGGTATGCCCGGAAATCGTCCGGGAAATCCTCGCCCACCACGCCGACGAACCGCACCGGTGTGAACAACTGGGCCGCCAGCGAGAAATACACCGCCGACCCGCCGTACACGCCCTTCGCCTCGCCGCGCGGAGTCTGCAC
>JACQVT010000367.1 GCA_016209665.1 Planctomycetota bacterium
CGCTCCAACTGATGGCCATCTCCGGCAAGACGATCAGCCAGTTCGTCGAGGCGATCCCGCGATACGTGATGATCAAGACGAAGTTCGAGTGCGCCGCCGATCGGACCGCCCGCGTGCTGGAGGCCGTGCGGTCGGCCTACGCGGGCCAGAAGATCAACGACCTCGACGGCGTGCGGGTGGACTTCGACGACGGCTGGGTGCACGTCCGCGGTTCGAACACCGAACCCATCGTGCGCATCATCGCCGAGGCGACGACCAAGGAACGCTGCGAGGCCCTGATCGCCGACGTTCGCAAGATCGCCGACGGCGTCTGATCGCCGATATCCGAACGATCCGGAGCCACCTGCGAAGGACAGGTGTCATGCATCGAATTACCGTATCTCGATCTTCCCGCAAGCTGCCGGGCCGGTTTGAAGACCTGGTGGCAATGCTGGCCCCTCGGGCCATCCGCGATGAGATCGATTACGAAAACACGATTGAGATGCTCGACCGACTCACCTCTCTGCCCCGGCCGACGAAGGGACAGGAGCAGTACCTCGAGACGCTTTCCGTTCTGGTCGAGGCGTACGAGGCCGACCGCCACGCCATTGAGGTGGATGACCTCTCGCCGATCCAGGTGCTCAAGCATCTGCTCGACAGCCACCACATGAACGCCTCCCAGTTGGGCGAGATGCTGGGGAATCGCTCACTCGGATCGAAGATCCTGCGCGGCCGAAGAGAACTGAGCAAGAGCCACCTCCGCGTGCTGGCCAAGCGATTCAACGTCGATCCGGGTCTTTTCATCTGACCGGCCGCCCGCCGAGACCCCGGGGGTTGCGAGCGCGGACGCCCCATCGGCCCGAGTCTGTTGTGTCCGACAGCGCCCTCGCCGGCCGTTCGGCGCCGGAGGACGTCCGGCGGGGGCGCCGGACGCTACCACCACAGGCGCGCGATCCGGGTCAATCCTTCCGGGAACCAGACCCATCGGTCTGCGCGTCGGGGCTCGTGTACAACTCGGGATGCAGGTACCGGCCGCGCTGGTCCTCGGACTTGTCCTGCTCGACGGCCACGCGATAGGCGTTGGCGTAGGCGTCCTGGCGCACGCCGGTGACCTGCCATGAGACCTTCACCCGGGGCTTGTCGGTCCGGATGGTGAACCGATTCCCGCCGATCTCCTTGGCGACGATGGCCTGGGCGAACTGGCCGATGACCGTCAGTTGATACCGGAAGTCTCGGTTGAGGGTCTCGAAGTAGTCCGGGAGCCGAACGACAGCCTCGCCGTTCTCGTCGGTGGTGACGTTGCCGTTGTATACGTTCATCATGTCGGGCGACTCGACGAACGAGTGCGACAGCGTCTTGTTGGCGGGGTCGAGCGGATGGTCGATCTTGAACGAGCCCCCACCTTTGGAGACCGTCCCCGTGACCACCAGGTCGCCGGGAACGCGGACGACATCGGTGTCGCGTCCCACGACGACGGTGCTGTCAGTGGTGACCAGCGCGCCCGAGCCGATGGCAGTGGCGAAGCTGAGATTGGCCGCGCCCACGTCAGCGTTGGCCCCGATGATGGTGTTGTTGGCGCCGGAGATGTTCTGGCTGCCGGCGGCGTAACCGACGCAGACGTTGAGGTTGCCGGTGGTGTTGAGCTTGCCGGCGTCCTTGCCGATGCATGTGTTGCTGCCGCCGGTCGTCGTTTCATGGCCGGCGAAGTGGCCGAAGAACGAATTGGCGTTCGCATCGTTATGATAGCCCGCCTCCCAGCCGAAGCACGAGTTCAGGCTGCCGGACACGTTGTTCCTGCCGGAACTCTCACCAAAGAACGAGTTTTCCAGGCCACCGACGTTGGCCTCGCCCGCCGACAGGCCGAAGAACGAGTTTCGGCTGCCGGTGGTATTCTGCCGGCCGGCCAGCCAGCCGAAGAATGCGTTGCTGCTGCCTGAGGTGTTTTCCTCTCCGGCATTAAAGCCGAAGAACGAATTGTTGCTGGCGGTGTTGTTCAGGCCGGCCTGAAATCCGAAAAAGGAATTGTTGTTGCCCGTCGTGTTCGTTCTGCCGGCAAAGTTCCCGCAAAACACATTCGCGATGCCGGATGTGTTCGAGAGACCTGCCGAGTCGCCGAAAAAGCAGTTGTTGGACCCAGTGGTGGTCGCCTTGCCGGCCGCATACCCAAAGAACGAATTGGTGACCCCGATCGTGTTCGACATACCCGCCTCGGCCCCGAAGAACGAGTTGAAACCGCCGGTCGTGGTGGAGGAACCGGCCGCGCTTCCGAAGAACGCGTTGCCGGTGCCCGAGGTGTTGGCGAAGCCGGCCATTCGGCCGAAGAACGAATTCCCGTTCGCGGTGTTGCTGAAGCCGGCCAACGAACCGAAGAAGCAGTTCTCCTTGCCGGTGACGTTCGACCTGCCCGCGCTGACGCCGAAGAAGGAGTTTTCCGTGCCGGTGGTGTTGGACAGGCCGGCGAAGGCGCCAAAGAACGAGTTCACGTTGGCGGTCGTGTTGGCTTTGCCCGCGTCCTTGCCGAAAAAGGAGTTGCTGGCGCCGGTGTTGTTCAGGCCGGCCTGGTATCCGAAGAACGAGTTGTTGCCGGCCGTCACGTTGGCTTTGCCCACATCCTTGCCGAAAAAGCAGTTGGCGGTGCCGGTGGTGTTGGTGGTACCCGCAGAGGATCCGAAGAAGCAGTTGCTGTCGGCCGTGTTGTTGCGGCCCGCCAGGTAACCGAAAAACGAGTTGAGAGTGCCCGACGTGCCCAACTCGCCGGCGCTGGCTCCGAAGAATGAATTAGCAGTGCCGTCGTTCTGTTGGCCGGCGGATACGCCGAAGAACGAGTTGTCACTCGTAGTGGTATTCGCTTGCCCGGCAAAGGCGCCGAAGAAAGAATTGCCGCCGAAGGTGGCGTTGCTCATCTTGCCGGCATCCTTGCCAAAGAACGCGTTACCGATACTGGCTACGCAGCTTTCTCCGGCTCGATGTCCGAAGAACGAGTTGTAGAGACCGGTCGCGTTATTGAGACCGGCGCTGAAGCCGAAGAACGAGTTCTGGTCTCCGGTGACGTTGCTCCTGCCCGCCTGGCTGCCGAAGAACGAGTTCTCGCTGGCCGTGTTATCAAACCCCGCCGATTCACCGAAAAAGGCGTTGTCGGTGCCGGTGGTGTTCGACCGGCCGGCGGTGGTACCGAAGAACGAGTTGCGTAAGCCCGTCGTGTTTTGGAAGCCCGCGTCCGCGCCGAAGAAGGAGTTGAGATCGCCCGCCGTGTTGCTCTTGCCCGCCTGGGAGCCGAAGAAGGCGTTGCCGTTGGCCGTGTTGGCGACGCCGGCACTGAAGCCAAAGAAGGCGTTGCCGCTTCCGATGGTGTTCGCGTGGCCGGCGTTCTTGCCCACGAAGGTATTGTTGACGCCGGCCGTGTTGCTGAAGCCGGCGCTTTCCCCGATGAACACATTATCGCTGCCCGACGTGTTGCTAAAGCCGGCGGACAGGCCGAAGAACGAGTTGCTGCCGCCGTCGACGTTCGACCTGCCGGCCGAGACGCCGAAGAACGAATTGTTGCCGCCCGTGGTGTTCGAGAGGCCGGCGGAGTTGCCGAAGAACGAGTTTCCGGCCCCGGTCGTGTTGACCAAGCCGGCGTTGACGCCGGCGAAGAGATTGAAGGCCCCGGCAATGCTCAGCACCGGGTTGCCGGCGATCTCATAGTGCGTCTGGGAATCGACCTTGTCGGCCTTGAGGGTGCCGCCCAGCGTGCCGTCGCCGCTGACGTTGAACTCGGCGGCCTGCTGGACGCTCGTGTTCTGAACGTAGTGGTTGCTGCCGGCCGGCACCCCGGCTACCGGGATTTCGCCCACCACGCCGCTTCCCTGCACGACACCTGCCTCACCCGCAACCAGGCTGAGGATAGCGTAGGGCGTGGCGGTGATTTCCTGCCGCGGAGCCAGCGGCGTCAGCCCGCTCCCGGACGGACAGGCCACCTCGATTTGCAGCCAGCGTCGGTCACCGTTGAACGCCCCGGGGCCGAAGTCGAGCACCGCGGTCAGCAGTCCATCGGTCACCGTGATCGCGCCCCCGCCGGTGAAGCTCTGGCTCGAGCCGATCTGGATTCCGCCCGCGGGTTCATCCCACAGGCTGAACACAAGGTCACAGGTGTCGGTGACCGGACTTCCGCCGGCCGTGATCCGGCCCGTGTAGACGAACGCCGTGGTCAGCGGCGCCGCGCCAAGGGCCGCTCCCGCGGCGAGAAGCACCGCCAACGCCATCGCGCATGGGATTCCGTGCATGGTCTTCATCGTTTGCCCTCCTGCTGTGGCCCGAATCGAGCAACCTGACGTGTCGTGTTCGCTGGAAGCGCGCGACTCAGCGCGCCGCCTCATCACGTGAATGCTCGGCCGGCTCAGTCTGATGTGTTTCTGGTGCGGATGTGCCCTGCCGACTGCCGGTCGTTCTCGTCACGCCGCACTGCCCTGGGTGGCGAATCTAGGAGAGGGACTCGCGGGCAAGAACGGGCCTCAGTGACGCTATAGATTGTAGGCTCGGCTTCTCCGCCGACCAGCAGCGACGGGATTCGCGCGAGGATAGCAGGCCAGAGGTCATTCAATCCGCCGTCGCGATCCCGAACACAGGTCGTGATACGAGGCGCAACCGTCACGGACGGTCGGCCCGCGAATAGCGTCGGCCAACCAAGGATTGCGGCGACCACGACGATGCCCAGGGCGATGCGGCTGACCGCGAAGGGCGTGAATTTGTGGGTCTGGATGTAGCGCATGAAGCCGGCCCCGGCCGAGCTTTTTGATTGGCTAGTCAGTATCATGACGGCATGACTGAGGGTTGGACCATGCCGGACCTGTACTGCCCCGACTGCGGCTACAACGTCCGTGCCCAGATCATAGCCCGCCAGTACCGATGCCCCGAGTGTGGAGCAGACCTGCCCCCGATCAACCCAGAAGATCAATCCTGTTTGGTGCGCTGGCGGCTGTGCACACAGCCCAGCATGCGGCGAGACCTCACGCCCGAACGAATGCGCGAACTCGCGGCCGGGCCGCCCGCGACCAAGAAGCCACGGAGGCGACATCGCCGCGCACTACGGGGCCGCCAGACGCGTAGGCACCGCGGACGAGCGTGACAGTCGCCTATTTCTTGATCCCCGCCGGTCGGATTCCGCGGACACCATACTCCTTGCGCCGTCCTGATTCCGGCACCCTGATCCTATTCAGGACATCGTACTCACTTAGTCACCTGTTTTCGCCCGGCTTGGTCCGTCTTCGGCTTCCTGCCGAGTCGAAACGGAGGGACGCAGCTCGAAAACAGCCTGCCCACCGAAAACGATTGCTGCTTGGCACTTTACCAACGAGACCTGTCTGCGAGATGCTGTCTGCCTGTCTCCGTCGAGCGAACCGTTCCTCTCATCCGTGTCCATCTGTGTTATCCGCAGGCCTCCTGTCTTCGTTTTTTGTTTGCCCACAGATCACATTGATGGACACAGATGAAAGAAGGCGGGCAGGGATGCCCGCCCCCCGAGCAGCGGTCAACCCGCGAACAGGCCCGGCCACTCGATTATCACTGCGACCACGGCGATCCCCAGGACGATGCGGTAGACGGCGAAGGGCGCGAACTTGTGCGTCTGGATGTAGCGCATGAAGCCGGCCACGACGACGAGGGCGACCACGAAGGCGACGCAAAAGCCCAGGCCAAGCAGGCCGAGCTGGTCGGCGGCGATATCGTGGCGGTACTTGAGCAGGGAGTAGCCGCCGGCGGCGAACATGGTGGGGATGGCCAGGAAGAACGAGAACTCCGCGGCGGCGGGGGCGGTCAGGCCGAGGAGCAGAGCCCCCATGATGGTGGCCGCCGACCGCGAGGTGCCGGGGATCATCGCCAGGCACTGGGCAACGCCGATCAGCAAGGCGGTCATCAGCGGCACGCCGGCGGCGGTGTGGAAGCGCGGATGCCGCATCCCGCGCTCGATCGCGATGATGAGGATGCCGCCGACAACCAGCGCCCCGGCTACCACGGGCGGCGTCTTGAGATGCTCGGTGATCCAGCCGCCGGCCAACTTGCCCAGGATCGCCGCGGGCAGGAACGCCACGAACAGCTTGACGAGGATGTGGTCCGGCCAGCTTGCCGCCCGGGCCTTGAACGTCAGTTGCCACAGTTGCCGCCAGAAGTACAGCACGACGGCCAGGATCGCGCCGATCTGAATGAAGATGTCGAACACCTCCTTCCAGAACCGCACGGCCTGCGGCGGCATCGAACCGGACTTGATGCCCAGCAGCGGCTCGACGAGGATCATGTGCCCGGTGCTGGAAACCGGCAGGAACTCGGTCAGTCCCTCGACGACACCCAGAATAATCGCCCGCAGCGGATCGGTCATGAATATCCCTCGACGATGACCCTGAACACGACTTGCCCGACCAAGTTCGCGTAGAGGCCGGCTGCGATGTCGTCCATGAGGATGCCCCAACCGGCAGGCAGCTTCTCAAGCTGCCGGGCCGGCGGCGGTTTCACGATGTCGAACAACCGGAAGAGGAAGAACTGCACGGCCAGGATCGCCAGGGCCGTCGTCCAGCGGTCGTGCCCCGGCAGCGGCAGGGCGATCAGGGCGACCCACTGTCCGGCGCACTCGTCGATCACGACATGGCCGGGGTCGCCGGGCTTGCGGGCCCGGGCCGCGAAGTACTCCACCGCCCAGGGGCCCCAGGCGACGCACGCGATGCCGGCGGCGACGGTCAGACCCGCCCAGACGGCGTCCAACGGCCATCGGCCGGCCGGCGTCCACAGGCCCCAGACGACGACGACAACCAGCAACGCCCCGGCCGAGCCGAACGTTCCCGGTGCAACCGGAGCATAGCCCAAGCCGAACCCGGTCATGGCCAACTGTCGGATCGTGCGTCGGATCATTCGGTGGCCACCGCCATCTGCGACAGCACCCCGCGGGCCATGCGAAGGTAGGGGATGACCGACAGGAACGTGATCGCCACCATGACGTAGACGAGGACCGGCCGGATGGCCGCGCAGGTGGCCAGGCCCTGCGGGTGGGCGACGGTCAACATCACCCACACGACCGTCACCGACTGCAAGAACATCTTGGCCTTGCCGTAGGCGTTGGCGGCAAATGACTGGCCGGCGGCCTCGGTCACGCCGCGCAGGCTCGTCACCAGCAGCTCCCGGCCGAGGATCACCACGACCATCCACCCGGCGACGTCACTGGTTCGGCGGCCGCCGGCATCGAGGAATCCGTCGCCGGCGAGGAAGATGTACGCCCCCAGGACGAGGATCTTGTCCACGAACGGGTCGATCACCCGGCCGAACGAGGTCACCTGGTTCTGTTTGCGGGCGAGATAGCCGTCGACGATGTCGGTCAACCCGGCGATCGTGAACAGCACCGCCGACAGGTCGAGCAGCCACGCGCCGGGCCGTCCCGCGCGGGCCTCGTACTGGGCCAGGCAGGCGAAGCACACCACCGCCATCGCCAGGCGGGCCAGCGTGATCTGGTTGGGAAGGTTGATCCTCATGCCCACGCCCACGGCCGGTGTGGGACCGGCTTCCAGCCGGCCCATCTTCGGGTTCCTGGATTTGCAGTCACAGAATCGGAAGAATAACGTCCATCGGACGGGCAATCAAATCGTACCCGTCGGAGCGTTCGCACACCACGCGGACGAACTCACCCGGTTCGATGTGTTTGCCGCTGACGTAGGTGACGGCGTCGACCTCGGGGGCCTGCCCGGCGTGGCGGCCGGCGTATCGGCCTCGGCCGGCCGGCCGGTCGACCAGCACGTCGAGGAGCCGCCCGGCCTGACCGGCGGCCAACTCGAACGCCACCGCCTGCTGCACCTCCATGATGGCGTTGGCCCGGTCCTCCTTGACCTGGGGCGGCAACTGCTCCTTCATACGGCCGGCCGGCGTGTCGGGCTCCAGCGAGTACGGGAAGACGCCCACCGCCGCGAACCGCTGCTCGCGGACGAAGTCGAGCAGCTCCTGGAACTCCGCGTCGGTTTCGCCCGGGAAGCCGGAAATGAAGGTCGTGCGGATGGTGACCCCCGGAATGCGGTCGCGGAGCTTGTCGAGCAGCGCCTCCGTCTGTCGCCGGGTCACCCGCCGGGCCATCGCCTTGAGGATGCGGTCGCTGATGTGCTGCAGGGGGATGTCGACGTACTTGACGATCTTGTCGCACTCGGCGATGGCGTCGATCATCTCGTCGGTGAACACGCTCGGATAGGCGTAGAGCAGCCGGATCCACCGCGGCCCGTCGAGGCGGTTCAGCTCCCGCAGCAGGCCGGCCAGGCCGGCGTCGTAGTCGATGTCCTCGCCGTAGCTGGTCGTGTCCTGCCCGATCAGGTTCAGCTCGACCGCCCCGTCGCCGACGAGTTCGCGGGCCTCGGCAAGGATCGCCGCTGGCGGCTTGCAGTGCATCGGCCCGCGGATGGCCGGGATGGTGCAGAACGTGCACTTCTGGTTGCAGCCCTCGCTGATGCGCAGGTAGGCGTAGTGTTGCGGCGTCAAACGCAGTCGGGCCGTGTCCGTCGCCACGTAAGGGTGATAGTCGCCCAGATACAAATCCGCCGCCCGGCGCGGCACGTTCTTGCCCTGCTTCTTCCTCTCCTGAATCCCGAGCCCCGGCTCCCCATTGCCGATTTTGGATTTTGGATTTTGGATTCGGCTGCCGTCGCGCTCTCCCCGCGTCCCCGCGTCCCCGTGTCCCCGCGTC
>JACQVT010000404.1 GCA_016209665.1 Planctomycetota bacterium
CAGTACGCCCGCGACCACTACGGAGCGGACGACGCCGCCCACATGGCCAAGGTGCACCTGCGGCTGGAGGAGTTCGGCCCGCAGTACGTGGGGGCCCGCGGAACGGTCGAGTGCGCGTCGAACGGCTTCAAGTGGTTCTGGGAGGGGCAGGACCCGATGCTCAAGCACGAGCCGAACCTGGCGGCCGGGCGGCCCAGCGAGCGGCGGTTCCCGGAGTTGGACGCGATGGTCCAGGACCTGACGGACCGCGGGGTCAAGGCGGCCGCGGCCGGCCGGCAGCACGCCGCGACGCAGTATCACGACCTGGCGATGACCATCCACTGGCTGGTGAGGCGGGCCCGGGTGGGCCTGGCGATCTGGGGCGAGAAGGCCCCGCTGGAGCAGCGACTGCGTGAGGCGGAAGAGTCTTTCTGGCAAGGCCAGACGGGCGAAACCCGCAAGGCGGCGGCCGCCGTCCTGGCGGAGTTGGAGAAGCTCGATTTCCGCTCGGCGATGCAGGCCCTGGCAAGTACCTGCCGGACGCGAGGGGAACTGGGCATGTTGACCACGGCCAACGCCCGCTACGGGCGGTACTACGCGACGTTCGTGCAGCGGATCGCGTACATCCTGGGCAAGCCGCTGCCCGAGGCCCGAGGTTGCGGTGCGTGGACGGGACCCGAGGTCACGACGGTGTTCCTGGTGCCGAACTCGGTGCCGGGCAAGGAGCCGGTGGTGTTCGATGCCGTGCTGCTGCCCAAGAAAGCGACCGTCTTTGCGGTTGAGCTGACTCGGCTGGACGATCCCCAGCGGCCGACCGAGCGGTTGGGCTTCGAGCGGCTGGGCGGCGCGTACCACCGGGCAACGTTCGCCCCGGGCACGCGGGGCACGTGGGCCTGGCGATTGACGGCGGACGGCAAGCCGGCCAGCGCAGCGCTGGGAACGACGAACGGCGTCGTGTGCCGCGAGTAGCGTTTTCGTGTCGCATCGGGTATTCAGTGGATGCCATGAATCGCGGATGAGAGTCAAGAACCTATCCCAAAGCCCTGAAATCCGACCGGCTGGAAGCCGGTCCCACACGGGCTTTGGCATAGCCTCCAAGTAGGAACGCAGAATGAACTTTATACCAGCACGAAGCGCAAGCGAGTGCTCATCGCGCGGTTCACGCCAGCGAGTGGGCACCCGCTTGCGCTTCGTGCTCGTTCAATCGCACCGGACCGCACGATGCCTACTGCGCTGCCACTTGGGTACGGCTGTCGGGTTGTGGGCGTTAGGCTGGGGGGTGGCGGCAGCGGCGCCGAAGCCGGCGCCGGTGTGGGAATACCCGATCCACGCCGACGGCGGGATCGTCTACGACCCGCTGCGCCGCGAGGCGGGCCGGACGGGTCAGCTCGACAAGTATCGCGAAACCGGCAAGCGGCAGGAGACTCTCCAGCTCGGACCGTATCACCTGCGATTCAGCGTTCCGGCGAAGGCCGACGCCTACGATGTCGTGCCTATCTCATACGAACTGTCGTGGGACGCGAAGAGCGAGCCGCTCGGCCAGCAGAAGGACGGACCGGCTGGAAGCCGGTCCCACACAGACAAGCGCCGGTCCCACACGGCTGAAAACCAGTCCCACACAACACAAGACCGGTCCCACACGAATACGGTTCCGGCGTTTCCACTGGCGGTCGAGGCGACGGCGTTCGAGGATGAGTCGCGGCGGCGGGGCCGCGACCTGTTCGACCTTGCCCTGCCGGGGCGGATCGATCTGAACATCGAGTACCTGGGCTCGGTGACGGCGCACTTGCGGCCCGGCGGGCGGCACAATCTCAAGCCCGACTACTCGGACCAGCCCGCGGACTACCCGCCGTTCGACCGCAGGCCGCTGGTGCGGTCCGGCGTCGTCGAGGCGGGCGACCTGGTGTGGTTCAAGATTCGCTACACCAATTCGGGCACGACGATCCTCGACCCCGAGGGGTTGGGCGGCTGCCTGTTCTTCCCGCAACTGCTCCGCAAGAACGCCGAGGGTAAATACGAGGTCGTCGGGCAGCACTACAACCTGTACATCCGGGATCTGGAGTATCTGTACCCCGGCGAATCGCGCGAGACATGGATCAACTTCTCCACGTTCAAACCCGAGACGCCCGAGGGCATGGGCCTGGTGCCGGGCGAGTACCTGCTGCGGGTGCGGTTGGCGTACCGGTGCTACAAGACGACCGATCCGTTCCTGAACAACTGGGACGGAGCTATGGCCCTGATCTGGGACTCACCGTTCGTCGTCGAACCGCAGGCCCGCGACGTGCCGGTGGCGGCGGCGAGCAAACCGCTGACCGACGGCGGCGAGCCGAGCAAGATCACGCCGTTCATCCACACCTTCGAGGAGTTCATGACCGCGTTCGACTGCCACCAGGCCGCTCCGGCCGACGGCGGCAACAGGATCGCCGGCACGCTGCACCTGCAAGTGGCGCCGTGGACGAATCAGATCGTGGTCAAGCTGATCGGTACCGCGCCGGTCGCCCTGGCGTCGGTGCCCGTTCCGATCGAAGTCGGGGGCGACTCGCTGCGGATCAGTCCCGAGGCCCGACCGGCGGAGTATCGCATCCACGACGGCCGGCGCGAACCGGTCATCGCCTCGCAAACCATGGCCGACATGCGGGCCAACATCCAGTTGGGCCCGTTCCCCGAGCGGCACATCCGCGAGCGCCTGCGGGAGATGCTCGATTGCGGGATCAACGTGGTGGCCACCACCGCCATGCCGTGGCTCTACCACGACCGGCGCAACCCGCCGTCGAACTACAACGGCGACGCGATGAAGTACTTCCTCGACGTGGCCCGACGCGAGGGCATGCTCGTCGAGGGTTGGGGCACGTACCCGTTCGACCGGGGCACCATCCAGGAC
>JACQVT010000361.1 GCA_016209665.1 Planctomycetota bacterium
GGGTACGGCCGGGGCTGAGTGTCGACGGTGACGATACGTTCGGACAACGGACAAGCCTCTACCCGAGTGGGACCGGCTTCCAGCCGGTCGGTCTCCAGGGTATCAGGATGCACAGTTGGGAATTCTAACAGAATCGTGTGTGGGACCGGCATCTTGCCGGTCCGATTGACCGGCTGGAAGCCGGTCCCACAGCTCCCGTCAGACACCCTTGCGTTTTGCGCTCTTGCCGGAGGACTTGCCGCCCGCATTCTGCCGCTGGACGGCGCCGGCGACCCTCATCGGCAGACCGAACAGCCGGATGAACCCGTCGGCGTCCTGCGGGTTGTACTCCGAGCCCATCTTGAAGCTCGCCAGGTCGGCCATGTACAGCGTGTTGGGGCTCTTGACGCCCACGACCCGGCAGTTGCCCTTGTAGAGCTTGACCCGGGCGACGCCGGTCACGGGCTTCTGCGTCGCGTCGATGAAGGCGTCGATGGCCTCGCGGATCGTTGAGTACCACTGGCCGTAGTACACCAGTTCGGCGTACTTGAGGGCCACCTGCTGCTTATAGTGCAGCGTCTCGCGGTCGAGGCAGATCATCTCGAGGGCGTTGTGGGCCTCGTAGAGGATCGTGCCGCCGGGCGTCTCGTAGACGCCTCGCGACTTCATGCCGACCAGGCGGTTCTCGATCAGGTCGACGGTGCCGACGCCGTGCCGGCCGCCGAGTTCGTTGAGCGTGGCGATGATCGCCACGCTGTCCATTCGCTTGCCGTCCAGCCCCACGGGCACGCCGGCGTCGAAGTCGACCTCGACGTAGGCGGCCTTGTTCGGGGCCCTCTCGGGCGGAACGCTGGTGACGAGCATGCGGTCCTGCGGCTCGTTCCAGGTGCTCTCCAGCTCGGCCCCCTCGTGTGAGATGTGCCAGATGTTCCGGTCCCGCGAGTAGATCTTCTTGACGCTCGCCTCGACCGGAATGCTGCGGGCCTTGGCGTATTCGACCGCCGCCTCCCGACTGGTCAACTCGAACGTCGGGTCCTTCCACGGAGCGATGATCTTGAGCGACGGGTCGAGGGCCATGTACGTCAGCTCGAACCGCACCTGGTCGTTGCCCTTGCCAGTCGCTCCGTGGGCGACGGCGTCGGCCCCGCACTCATGGGCCACCCGCACCTGCTCCTTGGCGATCAGCGGCCGGGCGATCGAGGTGCCCAGCAGGTACTTCCGCTCGTAGACCGCCCCGCTCTTGAGCAGCCGCCACAGGAAGTCCTCGACGAACTCCTTGCGCAGGTCCTTGACGATGCACTTGCTGGCCCCGCTGGCCAGGGCCTTCTTTTCGATGGCCGCCAGCTCGTCGCCCTGCCCCAGCTCGGCCGCGAACGCGATCACCTCGCACCGGTACTTCTCGCGCAGCCAAGGCAGGATGACGCTGGTGTCCAGCCCGCCGGAATAAGCAAGCACGATCTTCTTGGGAGCATGGTTCGTCACGGTAGCGACCCTCTTGGAGGTTGTTGCGCCGTCGGAGTCAAACTGTGGATTATCGACCAACCGCCCGCGATTGTCCAGAACCGGGCCTCGAACGCGAGCTGAGTATGCTGTTCTTGGGTTACCGCATCGCTGGCTTTGGGGTTCAACCCTGCTGACTGAGCACGAGTCCCAGGCTGCTGGTCAGACGGTCCAGAACGTCGGATCGCAGCGTCCGTTCGCCGGTCAGGAACTCGTCCAGGGCCAGCGGAGGGATTCCGGCCCGGGCCGCAATGTCGGCCAGCGACAGGGGGCTGGCGTGGATCGCTCGGCGCAGTTCGCCGCTGAGGGTCGGTTCGTCGCTCGCTTCCTTACGCATCTGGTCACGAACTGCCAGGTCCGGAAGCTCAGCGGCGATCTGGCGGCGGTGGCGGCGCAGGCTGGCCCGCTGCTGGGAACTCAGGACCCGCGTGACTCGCCGTGCTTTCCGATCCTTCATGACGTCGTCACCAGTGAAGGGGCGACATCCGTAGCCTCCCATCCCGGCCGCGGCAGTCTACTCAGGCGCGTCGGCGGGGTCGAGCGCGACCAGTCCTGATCCGCTGCCCCTCCGGGGATCGCCGGGGATTGTGGCCGTATGCCGCTTGCTCTCCAAGCGGCCCTGCGGCAGTCTCTTCTTATGGGTACGCTTGCCGAGATCGAAGCCGCGGCCGACGCTCTCCCGCCCGAGCAGAAGCACGAGTTGCTGCTGTTTCTTGCCGTGCGCCTCCGCGCAGAGGGTGCGGGGCTGCCCCAACCGCGGAACCTCTCGCCGGAACAAATGGCCGCCTGGATCGCAGAAGATGAGGCCGACATGAGTCGGTTCCCGGCATGACCGTGCAAACCCTCAAGATCGGCAAACGCGAGTTTGTGCTCCTTCCCAAGCGAGACTTCGAGCGCATCGCCGCCCAGGCCCGCCGGCAGAATGAACAGGTTCGCCAGGACGCCGGCGACCGGGCTGAAAGCCGCCGCCGCATGAAGCAGCCCTGCGGGATCACCCTCGCCGAGATGCGCAAGAAACTGCGCCGATGAGCAATTCCCTGATCGTCAAACCCTCAGCCCAGAAGGATATGGCGCGCCTGCCCCGGCGTGTCTCCAGCGGCGGGTTCTGGATCGCCTGGCCCGCATCGAGGCCAGCCCCAGAGCACCGGGCAGTGTGAAGCTGGCCGGGACCAAATCGACCTACCGCGTTCGCGTGGGGGATTGGCGAATCGTCTATGAAATCGACGATGGCCGGCAGACCGTCTTCGTGACCATCGTCGCCCACCGGCGGGAAGTGTATCGCGGGTTGTAGGCTGAACGCGAGTCCGCGGCGGGACACGGGTGTCACCGCGTCACCCCGTCACCGCGTCCCCGTGTCAGAGTTTACCCGCCGTGGCGGGTGTCCCCGCGTCGGATTTCACTCGCGGCCCGGCTCCAACTCGGCCAGCAGCGCGCCGGCTTCGTCGTAGGCGGCCTTGTAGGTGTAGTCGGGCGGGCCGTCGCAGGTGGCCAGGCGGCGAGCCTGGTGCGCGTGCTCGAGCGCGGTGGCCTTGTCGCCGCGAGCGTAACAAGTCGGCTGCAGTGCCTGCTTGAGCAATACTTTGTGCCTCCTCACAGATCTCTTGTCGATGGTGACCGCAACGGCCCCTGTCATCACTCAGAAACGGGACGAACAAATGTCGTTGGTGTCTTGCGAGCACCGAAGAAGTCCAGGATTCTGTTCATCGTCATGTCTGCTACTTCCGCTGTGCCGGCGGGTACCGGCTGCCCTTTGGGGATCGACATTTCCCCCAGCTTCTTCGATATCTGGGCGAATTCCTCCGTGCCAAGCCGATGCAGCGGACTACCCTTTTCGAGGCCGGGGGCTTGGGTATACGCTGCCTTGTTGAACCATCCGCCGGCCGCTGGGACAAGCTCATCGACCGGAAACCATTGTCCGGGGTGTCCGCTGTTGACTCCGGTCGACCGGTAAAAGGCCTGGCGGCCAACCGAAGTCTCCACGACGACGATGTCGCGTGACCCGATGCTGTAGACCGGCGATACGACCTTCACCCGGACTCGAGAGCCCAGGGCGCCGGCGCCACCCGCGACGGTCATGGCGGTCGATGCAATTCTTAGCAGGGCGTCCAATGCGGTGGTGAATCGGTCAAAACCTTTCAGCTCGGCGCCCGAGCGGGTCTCTCCCGTTACCGCTTCCGTGGCCTGGTTGAAACCCGTGGCATGTCCCATCATGACCGCCGCGGTTTCCGTTGCCGGCGCGCCGGTCGCCTTACCCTGTCTGTGTATGTCAAAGTAGTCTGCAAAGCCGGTCGCAACCTCGAATGCCCGCTCGTAATCCCCCTGGGCGAGCAATGCCTGGGCAGCCTGTTCATCTCTCGCGACATCCTGGACACCCGTTGGATTGACGGCATTCGCCTGTGCGACCCCCCTGCGGATTCCCAGAATAAAGCCGATGACCGCCGATCGCCGCAGTTCTTCGAGGAAGGAAGGCGGCTCGGCAACCTCGGGCCCGCCTGTTACTGAAGACGCTTCCGGATTCGCCCCAGTAGGTCCCGGGGGGGAGGATCGTGACCGGCACATCGTGCCGTCGTCAATCCAATCCGATCCAAGCTTTGCGCCACAGGTCGGCCCTGGTAGTCGTTCGCCCATGCCGACTCCTCCTTTCGGCTTCCACCCAGAAGTATGGCTGGGACTGCGTGACCCAACGCTCATCAGACTGGCCCGCACAAGACGTGGAGCCTTGGCTTCCTGTCCGTATAACGCGCCTTCGGGTTTCTTGCCGAAGGTGTGTTGACCCCTTGGTATTCAATTGCCTGCTGGGCGTCCGTTGGTTTGGGCCCCATAGGGGGAGCGTAACATGGAGTGACGGACGCTGCAACGCCGATGTGCCCAAATTGTGGCCCGCCCGGCAGGCCGCCCGCCGGAAGGCCCCGTGGTGCGGTATCGCGGCTTCATGTACCCGGCGTCGCTGTCCATCACCGCGTCCCCGCGTCGCCCAGTCCCCGTGTCCTTGGGTTGCGGACGAAGCCCGCGCGGTGGCATTCTTCCAGAGTGAGAACAGCTTCAGCGAAAGCCCGATCTTCAACGACCATCGGATTTTGAGGAGGCAACTGAGGACATAGATCATATGGATGGCAACTCGCTGAGGCAACGCCGACTCCCGACCCCCTTTCGATTTGTCTACTTCGCCGACTTCAAGCAGTTCCTCCCGGCCCGTGAGGCCTTTGGATACTACATCAAGAAGGTTATGGGACCCCCCGGGGCAAAGGTCAACGTCCCGATCAACTACGGTGCCCTGTACGGCAAGTATACGGGCAAGGACCTTCGCATCTTTTACTGTCCGGGCAACCAGCAATACAGCTACGGCGACCCGCAGTACGGCGCCAAGGCCGGCTACAACGTCCTGTTCTCCGA
>JACQVT010000388.1 GCA_016209665.1 Planctomycetota bacterium
CTCAGTCCCCTCCTGATCGAGGCAGGCTGCGACGCCATCCATCCGCTGGAGGCCCGGGCGGGCAACGACCTCCGTGAGTACAAGTCGCTGCATGGCAGCAACATCTGCCTCATCGGTAACATCGATGCCGACGTCGTCGCGACCAACGACCGAAGCCGCATCGAACGCGAGGTGGCCGACAAGATCCCCGTGGCGGCCCAGGGCGGAGGCTACATCTATCATATCGACCATTCGGTTCCGCCGACGGTCTCCTTCGACACGTACCGGTACCTCCTCGATCTCGTGCGGCACTACGGGCAACTCGCCGCAAGCGGATGAACTCGGTGTCCTGCGAGGCCGACGGTGCCCTGATGCACGCCCGCGTCACCTCCTGGGCGTCAACAAGCTCGCGACCCATCCTGATGATCCGATCGCGCACCTCGGTCGCCCGCTGTTCGGCCACGCGAATGCGGTCCTGGACGTCGGCCAGCCGATCTGCGGCCACGCCGTTGTGACCCGCCTTGGCGGCGAGCTGCCGCAACTCGCCATCGAGCCGCCGGAGGCCGCGTTCCAGGGTGAGCTTCTCTGATTCAGGGGCCTTGATCGACTCCTCGCGCTGGTGCCGACACTGATCGAGCGTCTCCGCCAGCAGGTCCGTGTCCTGGCCGATGCACTTGACCTGGTCGATGACGAATCGCTCGATTTCCCGCGCCGGCACCGACGGCGAGGGGCAGCTCTGCCAGCCCCGGCTCTGGGCGTTGTGGCAGACGTAGTACCGGTAGCGTTTGTTGCCGTTCGTCGTGAAGTGGTGGCTCATCGCGCAGCCGCAGGCCGTACAGCGCACCAGGCCCTTGAGCAAAGCGCCGTACTTGTTGCGAACGTACTTGCCGCCGCTGTTGCGGTTGCGGCGGAGGAGCGCCTGGAGGCGGCAGAACAGGTCTTCATCGACGATCGCCTCGTGCTCGCCGTCGTGGACCTCCTCCTTGTAGGTGATCTTGCCCAGGTACACGACGTTGGTGAGCAGCCTGAACAGCCTGTTCTTGTTGAACGGCAGCCCCCCGCGCTCGTGGCCCTTCCTGGTGGACCAGCGCTTGGTCGTCCAGCCGCGGCCGTCGAGTTCCTTGACCGTCTCGATGAGCGACTGGCGGTCGAGGTACAGCTCGAAGATCGCCCGCACGCGGGCGGCCTCGTCCTCGTTGACAACCAGTTTCGACAATCCGGGCGGCCCGACCACGTCGTAGCCGAGGATGGGCAGGCCGCCGGACCACTTGCCCTTGCGACGCGGCGCGGCGATCTTGTCCCGCGTGCGTTCCGAGATGATCTCGCGCTCGAACTGGGCGAACGAGAGCAGGATGTTCAGGATCAGCCGACCCATTGGGGTAGCCGTGTTGAAATGCTGGGTCACCGAGACGAACGACACGTGGTGCCGCTCGAATACCTCCATCATCCGGGCGAAGTCCAGCAGGGACCGGCTGATGCGGTCGACCTTGTAGACCGCGACGCAATCGATCCGGCCGGCCTCGATGTCGGCCAGAAGCCGTTGCAGGGCCGGCCGGTCCATGTTGCCGCCCGTGTAGCCGCCGTCGTCGTAGCGCTCGGGCAGGCAGACCCATCCCTCGGCCTTCTGACTGGCGAGGTACGCCTCGCCGGCCTCCCGCTGGGCGTCGAGCGAGTTGAACTCCTGCGCCAGCCCCTCTTCCGTGGACTTGCGGGTGTAGATCGCGCAACGAATGACCGACTTGTCTCCGTTCTTCTTGCTCATCAGCGCTTTCCATTTCCGCCCAGCCCGAAGAAGTGGTAGCCGTTCCAGTGGGCGCCGGTGACGGCCTTGGCCACCGCCGACAGGGTCCGGTAGACCTCGCCCTCGTACTCGAAGCCGTTCGGCAGGACGTGGACCTGGATGGTCTTGCCCTTGTACTCCCGGGTCACGATCGCCCCGGGCATGGGCAACCGGGCATCGTGGTCGATCTGGATGGCCGCCGATTTCGTTTGTCCCGCAGCTTCATGGGCGGTTGGGTTTCTCGGGGCGTGCGTCCGCAGGTCGGCGTCGTTGGCCAGTTCCATCGCCCGCTGGCGGGCACGTTCTGACAGGTCACCTTCCGCGTTGGCCTGGATGCGCCAGGCGATCCGTTTGACCAGGTATTCCTTGTGATGCGATCGGGTCTCCTCGCCGAAGACCTCGACATGCTTGGCCTGGAGTTCCTTGACGGTCATCCGCTTCAGGGCGGCGATTTCCTTGCCCATGTTC